>JAZGGI010000018.1 GCA_036480375.1 Candidatus Zixiibacteriota bacterium | reverse complement strand
GGTTATGAGCCAGCTCAAACGTCCGAACAACAGAAAGCACCAGACACGCGGCCATGGCAGTATAATCAGACCAATAGAAATCCGGCCCCCGCCGGTTTTCCCTTATTTTCTGCTGTTTTGGCTAATTCTGTTAAAAAAATGTTAGAAAGGGTGTATGTTAAGATAGACAGCAATCATACTGTTCGTATCCAGTTCAAATAGGCCTGCACAATATTTGTGCAAATCTTACTAAAAAAAATTGAATTATTTTTATTTCCACTGCCACTATCTGTCACAGGTGTTTTATATATTCAAATACAAGTTAGTCTCCGCTTCTGAAAAACATTTGGGGAAGAACTTAGTGGACGCTTATTTGTTGTTATTAGATTTACAGTCATGTACAACAAATTATAAAATAATTATCGGTGGGTGGTATGAAAATTGAAGTGCATTGGGGTGAAATGATTGACGACGCCAAGTTTAATCTTAAGGGTAAGGATATAAAAAGTATCGTGCAAGAACTTAACGCAAGAGATGAATGGGGGAAATTTGACGGAAGCCTTGGCTATAAATTCAATGACACTTCTAAGGGAATAGTTACAAAAGTCAAGTTACTCCCACGATATAAAATAACTATGCCCAACTGGCCGGCATATCGGAACCAACCACAATCCGTTAAGGATAACTGGGACAACATGTACAAAGCATTAAAAACACATGAGAATGAACACAAACAAATTATGCTAACCGGTTTGAAAAATGTACAAGATTATTTAGGCACCCTTAGTAAGATAAAAAATGATGAATTCAAAATTCAGATCGAAGATAAAATCAAGGAAATCAAAAAGAAGCAAGATAAGTTCGACGTTTCTACCAATCATGGAGCTGATCGAGGAGTAGAGTTAGATATACCTAGTGAAGAAAAATAAATTCTTCTCAATATAGAATAGAGGTTTTTAATAATTAATTTTCAAAGGAGGTATTAAATGCCAAACCCAGGACAAGAGTTATCCAGTATAGATTTTGAATCAATGCTGGGTGGACCATTATCGGCGGTCATCCACGCCCAAGCTCAAGCGGCGATGACCACCGTTAATTTCATTAAGGAAGTCGGCTTCAAGAAGAAATCGACTGAGGAGGCTGCCGGCGGCGACACTGGCACGGAAGAACCAATCTATGTATCGTTCAAATACCCGAAGGAACTAAGTCCTTATCAACCAGCTGTTCCAGCCAACCCGGATGCTACTCCGCCAATTCTTGCGATTCCCGAAGCTAAAGCGGTATATGAAACCCAGGTTCTTCAAGTGCCGATTCTTACAATTCTTCCCATACCGTTTATCAGAATTGATTTAACGACTATCGACTTCAATGCGAAAATCAATTCTGTGGAGTACAGAAAGACAAATACCCGCTTGAAGGTAGACGCATCGTTAGAGGCCAAGGCAGGCTGGTTATTTGGCTCGGCAAAATTAAAAGTTTCGACTTCGTTCCAGCGCACGACCCAGCAAGGCAATACCGTTAACAGGACTTATTCTCTGGCAATTCATATTAAAGCCGTGCAGGATGAAATGCCGGCCGGCATGGAAAAGATTCTCGGAATACTTGAAGGCGCGATTACTTCACTGCCAGTAGCCGCGACGACATAATTGATTTTTGACTGCAACGTTCACATAAGGAGCCTGAAAAATGTCTAAATTCGGTGACTTTTTGGGGCTGATACTTGCTGAATTCACGAGAGCAAGGATGAACGCCGACATCGAGTCGGTACGTATTGCCAAAATCTATGCCGGTGATCCTTTGCTTCGTAATATGCCGATACCGCATTTTCGCCTGCCTAATATAGAAGTGGATATGCCGGTAGTAATAAGTGAAGCTGAAGAAGTAGGGCCCGAGGAATCGGTCCCTACTATCAATAACCTCCCTGAATTACAAAAGACATTCGAGAAATCTTTATCAAAGCAATTGAGAGATAAAGGGATCACTGTATCTGCCGCCCATAAAAAGAAACTTAATCTGGCGATTAGTAAGAAATTTAAAGCCTTGAAGTTGCCGAGAGATGTCCCTTTGGATATTGATTACATAGCGGAAATTTTCTCGGACGAGGCGTCACGATCACTTGTAGAAGCCGGCTACCGTATAGATGCCGAAGGACCTACAAGGGAAAAGAGATTTAAGGAAAAACTCAAAAAAGAGGTAAGGAAAGAATTCCTTAAATCTTACAGGCCTCTTCCCCGACTGCATATTCTTTCCAAAACCGCTGAAATTCGCGAAGCGGGCCCTGATGAAGTAGTCACGCGGATTCATATGAAAATCTCCGAGGAAGGCTTCGAATTGACAAAAATCGAAACCGAAGGTGAATTTAAAGATATTCTGGTGCCGGAGTAGATTTCTTATGCTTCGCATGGTGCATTTAGAAGAAATAAAAGAGCTTCTTTTCCTCGTGCCCGGTTTTATTGACCGCCTCGAAAAAAAAGAGGCCGGTATCGTTTCGGAAATAAACGATTGGCTGAAGAAAATGGAAAAGGCTCTCACCAATAACCGGTTACCCTTGGCGAGCGGCGTGGCAACATTCAGAGGCACGCTAAACTCTGCCGAACAAGGCGTTATCCCGGCCGGGATATCAATTCATGGCCGGATAACAAAAAGGAAAATAAAGGAAGCTTCGGCGGTATTTGTGCTTCATAAAACCAACGAGATTATTTCAAATACAATACAGGAAGACATCGCCAGGTTCAACGAGGCGGAAAACCTCGCTCAACAGATGGTCGCGGTGGCAAATGCAAAAGGAGCGATACCGGTTAAACATTGTGAGATAGACAACACTCAGTACCTAAAACATATCTGGCGAAATTTGTTAGCCGACCCTGAGTTATCTCCCGGAACTGTCCGCCTTGAAGGACTTATTGGCCCCCATGATTCCCTTGCTGTGCTTGACAGGGTACTAACAGTTTTCGCAAAACAGAATGATCCTTAACCTATTTTTCATTCTACATAATTCACAATGTTCTTTGGACAGATGAAAAGGTTAACCTTACCGGCGATCAGTTGACATAGGAAAGAATCGGTTTGTGGTTTTGGAATTCTTATTTGATATTCGGGCATTAGAAAACTGTTGGACAATCCGGTATCTGAAGGTATTTCCGCAAAAAAAGGAACCCCCGAAGTCATTGGACTTCAGGGGCTTAAGCTTGGTAGCGGGGGCAGGATTTGAACCTGCGACAACCACCTGATAGGTGCTTCGGGTTATGAGCCTGTACATAAGTCCAAACAGTAGAAAGCACCAGACACGCGGCCATAGCAATATAATAAGATCAACGGAAATCCGGCCCCCGCCGGTTTTCTCTTATTATCTCTTGTTTTGGCTA
Organism: Candidatus Zixiibacteriota bacterium; assembly: GCA_036480375.1. NCBI lineage: Bacteria > Pseudomonadati > Candidatus Zixiibacteriota > Candidatus Zixiibacteriota bacterium. The sequence continues at coordinate 65,750 of JAZGGI010000018.1, read as the reverse complement.
ATTATGTTAGAAAAATGTTAGAAAGCGGTGCCACAGGGTGACAACGGATGCGACCTCATCGAATGCCACAGCAGTGAATTCGCAATTCACCCGAATGACCATATTTGTCCTGACTTGTCCTGACCACAGATTGAACCAGCAAGTGTCGGTTCCTCGAAGATTTTTTCAAGAATTCCCTGTCGACTGAGTCATCAAGATCTAGAAAGACGCCTCGCCTCTTCTCGGCGTGCCAACTGGGCAAGTGAAACAGCTCTTTTGTGATAACTAGCTGGCCCAATTCTTCTCTAAGTCCTTGGATGCTACAAGAATCGCACATGTGGACTATTCGAAATGGAGGTGTATGAATACTCAATTGGCTACAGATATCTAATACACCTTTTATATCGTTTGCCAATTGGATTAGTTTGGCGTTGGGCAGCAGTTGCTGCGGAAAGATCGTCTGTAAGAGGTTTTGAGGGTCCATGTCGTCCAGAATAATGAGGTCTGGCGAATCCCCCTCGATTTGGATTCTGCCGTCGACACGAGATGCATCTCTCCAGTCCTTACATACGATTAGCTGTGTATCTTTGAGTACAGAAAAGAGAGCGTCGACAAGACGCTGAAATTCAAATCCATAGGTTGCAGAACGAGATCTTCCGATGTCTGAGGTCAATGAATCGCTATGCGCCAACACAATCTTATGAATATGAGCTTCCTCTGTCAGTAGTCTGATTGCTTGTGAGTAAATGTCAATCGGAAATATGGCATTCTCCGTCAGCGGACGAAACGGCGCGTATAATACCTCGAAACCTCGAGAAGGATAATGGAGTTCCAAGAAGATAGGTTCATTGTCGTCAAGCATAAAGTCCACAGAGAACGGAAATACTCCCCGCCCCTCAACCCGTCCAATGATTTTAGAAATGAGGACTGAAGCGATCTCTTTGCAGCGATTTAGAAACTCACTGTTCTGAGCAAGCCTTTTTCTACTATCGAATCGGAAGCGGAGGCCTCCATTTCCTGGAATGACGTGTTCTCCCTGCCTTCGATCCAAGACGCGTGATTCCGCCGAGGCGTCAAGTCCAACCAAAGCCACTCCGCCATTCCGTCCAGTATCGTTAACTAACGCACCCCCTAATAGCAGACGCTTTACAAACCGAAGTCGCCGAAGTACGTCAGAGGAAGAGTGTCGTCCGGCTAGTATTTTTGCACGCAGTGACCGGTACTTTCGTTCTCCCGTGGGAATCGGTTCTCCGGGTTTGCTTTTATCGTATCGGTCTGCCTCGATACAGAAGTCCAAGAAATTGTCATCCTCTAGTAGATCCCTTACGCCGCCGAAAGCCTGATCCCCCAACACTCGAGGCAGTATGCTACTCAAAGGAAATCTGGCGAATCTCCAGATGGCAAATTGGCATATCTGAGTATTCATGCTTGGCCATCCAGCAGCTGAGGGAGTCGAGTCCCCCTTTCGCTCAATTGCCGCAGCATCTACTGGTGATAGTTTATCACGAGCGGCCTTAATCAGAGAAACCAATTTCTCTCGGTCTTGTGCATCCCGAACCGGAGTATTATGGAAGGCCTCCAAATAGAGCCTGAGTGATTCGGCGAAATTGCCTTGATGGAAAGCAATATCTCCCAGTCGCGCTTTAGCTCCTTCCCTATAGTTGGCCATCCCCTGCGAGTCTGCCTCCACGAGTATTTGCGTAAACTGATTAGTAATACTTGCGGCTATCTCAGCATCACCTACTTCCATCCATTTCAGCAGAAGAGTTTTTGCACGCCAGTACTTAGCCTTCACCAACAAGGCCGTCAGTGCTTGATTACTCTTATATTCTTCAATCATCAAGTCGAGAGCATCGAGCGCCTCAGCATACTTTTTCATTCCAGTCAAACATCGTGCGGTCCACAACTTGGCAGCAGCCGAAACATGCAGAGCTTGTGAACGTTTTGCTATATCGTGCGTGATGCTAAACCTGATGCTCGCGCTTTGGTACTTTTGTTCGTCGTAAATCAGTATACCCTCAAGTAACATGGCCTCAGCTCGATAGATGTCACCAAGACTCTCTGCCAAGTCTCTGCATTTTTTAACACTGTCCCAGAGCGATGCCTTGTCGACTGCAGGCACCAACTTTCTGGCTTTGGAAACTCGTCCAACAAGTCCGAGAAACTGCTCCACCCTGTCATTTGAGATCCCTTCGATCGCGTGAAGAACTGAGAAGGTGTCAAAGCGCAATCCGACCTGTGTCCACAATCCCCTGAATGAGAGACTCAGAATATCTGAAGGATTCAGGAGATGAACTCGTCGAGTCTTCGCCAAATTTTTAGCTTTTTGGGTGAAACCACTCTTGGAAACCATAGAGCCGGTATCTACGAGTCCAGCTTCGCGCAAATGATCTAGAGTTTTAGCAAATTCCATAACTAGATCGACTCCGACCGCTCTTTCGTAGTATTTGCACTCGACAGCGACCCTAAATTCTATTCCCATTTGCCAGAATGCAACTAATACGTCAATCTGTCTTCCACCAACCTCGACGTCTGATTCCACACGTTCTGCACCAGCATTCCTGAAGAGTTCAGCAATGGCTTCCTCAAATGACTTGAATGGTTGCACTTGATGGCACCTCACTCCAATTGGTTTTCATTTCCTTTATTTATTATGATCGACTTATATCCGTATGCGCTTTGCGCCTAGGTAACGTGATTTGTGTTATCAATACCATTAGACTGATTACGACGAACGGCAAATTGCCATAATTGCTGTTTGTTGACGCCCCTCGGCAGGGTGTTGTCCAGTGAATTTGCTGACACGCCCATTACCCCTTTATTGCCTATTTGACTTAAACTGCTTCCTTATTGTATTTCAAATTCCACCCTAGCGGTTCGTCACCGGTTTCCGCGTAGGTTTATCAGGCTTTGAAGGATACAACAGAATTCACATCCAGACAAGATGTTTTTTTGACAGGAACACCGGCGCCATATTTGATTTTTTAACTGACTTGCCAAGAAAGGCAAGTTATAACCTGTCTGCATAATCTAAAGCGAAATCTGTCTGAAATAAAAACAGCACCTTTACAATCCAAGCATAGGAGGTTTATAATGACTACAAATCTGTATGATGTACACCAGCAGTGAGCCTTGCGTCCGCCGGATAAGAGGTTCGTATCGGTGAAGCAGATAGAACCCGAAGGTCACAAAGCAGAAATTTCCCAAATTAGAAGGATCAATAGAAAGTAATAGACAATATAATTTTGACCTTCGGGCTGGAGCCTTCACAGACTATTTTCTCATGAGAGCGTATAACTAATTGCGATGTAATGAATTATGGTAGCGGGGGCAGGATTTGAACCTGCGACCTTCGGGTTATGAGCCCGACGAGCTACCGGACTGCTCCACCCCGCGTCGAGAATTGCCAATCTATTAGTTTTAACTTAGTTTGTCAAGTCAACTAATCAATAAATATTTTCGAAACCGGAGGTATGCATTGGGATAGATGATTTCAACTTACCCCAGTCTTTTTTTTGGGCTCACGGAGCATAGCATATTTCAAAAATGGCGGCGTTACCAAAGTCGTTACAATAACCATGATTATTATAGCCGAAAAAGTTCCCCCGGAAATCACCGGTTCTCCATGGAGCATAAGTTTGGCTCCGATGCCGGCAAATATCAATCCGACTTCGCCTCGCGGAATCATGCCCAATCCGATGGCGAATCGATTTGTATTTTTATCGAGAATGGCCAGGGAGCACACTTGTTTTCCCACGATTGCGACAATGGACATCACGGCGGCAAAGAAAAGAATATCCAAATGAGCAAAAGTTTCCAACTGCACCATCATGCCCATGCGAACGAAGAATATCGGAACTAAAAATATCGCGATCGGTTCTATTAAATCATCCACGCCATGCTCGCCGCGATCAGTATAGTCTTTATAGATTATTTTTTCCAAAATCAATCCCGCGGCGAAGGCTCCCACGATCGGGGCAAGGCCAATCATATTGGCTATATAGGCAAACAGAAAGCAAATCAGGAGGCCGAGCGAAAGTAAAACTCCTTTTACTTTCATTTTCGCGCCCATCTTGAATAAATAAGGAGATAATAAGCGGCCGAGAATCAGCGAACCTATCACGAAAATGACCGCTTTGGCGACGATCAGGAAAACGCTGCCGCTGGATAATGTGCCTCCTTCGGATGCGGCCGCGATTATGCCCGCCACAACCGCAAGAATCACAAGGCCCATGATATCGTCAATGACTGCCGCGCCGAGTATGATTTTTGCTTCTTTGGTTTTGATTTTGCCTATGTCCTGTAACACCCGCGCTGTAATTCCGACCGATGTTGCCGTTAACGTGGCCCCAATAAAAATATGAACGTAAATTGATTCATTCGGCAGGAACCAGGCGCCCACGCCCCATCCGAGGAAGAAGGGAGCGACAACTCCAAAAGTGGCTACCATAAATGAAGCCAGTCCGACCTTCATCATCTCACCGATTGAAGATTCGAGACCAACCTGAAAAAGCAAAATTATAACCCCGATTTCGGCTAAGACTTCAAGCGTTACCGAATGCTTAAATGGCTCAAAGATATCTATTCCGACCAAATACAGATTGCCTATAATCATGCCAAATATCAGTTCGCCCAAAACGGCCGGTTGCTTAACCCGTTCAAACATGTCGCCGCCGATTTTGGCCGCCAACAAGATGACAATCAAACCCAGGAGTACATCGGAAACTTCATTATGCTGACCATTTGAATCGTTTGTGCCGGCGGGTACGTTTTCTATCTCCTCCGTCGGTTTGATTTGTAATTGGGTTGAATTATCGGTTGTTTCCTGTGCGGGAGTGGTACCCATCGTAAAAATGGAGAAAAACCAGGCCGTCGAAAGGACGATCAGGAAAATAAACAATTTTCTATTCGGTAGAAAACGCCGCATACGACCTCCCCAAAAATCTAATTAAATGCAAATATAAATATTCCCGCAAGCTAATCAACTAATATATTACATTACCTGAATTACGTCAAATAGTCTGAATATTCTAAATAGTTTTTCGGCTTAGTTTGACTTTTTCATAATGCTTTAGTACCTTTTTATTTGAGTTATGAATATGAAAGAACAATTTGAAGTGCGCCGGCCAATGGTCGCGGGGATGTTTTATCCTTCGAATCCGGTCGAGCTTTCCAAACAACTGGCTGGATTTTTCAGCAAGGCTCCCAAAAAACAATTTGGTGAGCATATTAAGGCGGTAATCGCTCCTCATGCCGGTTATATGTATTCGGGACAGTTGGCGGCCGATGCCTATAAGCAAATTGAAGGCGAGGAATATGATGTTGTCGTAGTGGTCGCTCCCCATCATGGATTTTTCAAAGGGGTTTCGGTCTATTCGGGCGGCGCTTATCAGACGCCGCTTGGCGTTATTGAGATTGATTCGGAATTATCGTCGGAAATTTCAGAACGACACCCCGATGTTTACGCTTCCACCGTCGGGCATGTCGGTTCCGGCGGGCAGGGTGAACATTCCCTTGAGGTTCAGCTTCCTTTTCTGCAAACGGTTTTAGGGAAATTTAAACTTGTCGCGATGGTCATGGGCGATCAGGAAGAATCAACTATTCGCGCAACGACCGAAGTTTTATCGGCATCGTTGAAAGATAAAAATGCCCTTATGGTGGCTTCAACCGATATGTCTCATTTTTATCCCGTTAAAGAAGCCAATCGGCTGGACAAAAACTTTGAAGAAGCTCTCAAATCATTCGATACCAATAAAATCATAAGAACCGTAACCAGTGGCAAGGCAGAAGCCTGCGGATATGGCCCGGTCGCCGCGGTTGTCGAAGCGCAGCGACGAATTGGCGGTAAATCCGTTGAAATAATTAGCTACGGTACATCCGGGGAGATGAGTGGAGATTTTTCCGAAGTGGTCGGCTATTTATCGGCCGTGATACTCGGAAAAAAAATTGAGGTCAAAAAATCAAATCTAATAGGTACACCAATGGCCCAGCTCAAACATGTATTTACCGAAGACGAGAAAAAATATTTGCTTAAGTTAGCTCACCATGTAGTTGAAGCAACAGCATCTGGTCAAAAGGCCGAAATTCCGCCTCCTCCGACGCCGAAACTCGAAAAGAAACGCGGTGCCTTCGTTACCCTGAATAAAAACGGGAGATTGCGCGGCTGTATCGGATTGGTACAAGCCCGCCAGCCTCTTTATCAGGCAGTGGCGGAAATGGCCCATGCCGCGGCTTTTGAAGACCCTCGTTTTCCATCGGTAACCGCGGATGAAATACCTCATCTTGAATACGAAATCTCGATTATGTCGCCATTATCGCTGGTCACAGACCTTAAAGAAATACTGGTAGGACGGGATGGGCTATTAATTCGCCTGGATTTGCATTCCGGACTTTTGCTTCCACAGGTCGCCACTGAAAATAAATGGGGCCGGCAGACTTTTCTGGAGCAGACCTGCCTCAAAGCCGGATTACCCAAAAACAGCTATAAAGATAAGCAAGCCCAAATTTATAAATTCACGGTTGATAAGTTTTAATCCAACCCGATTTGCAATTCCAATATATACTTATTGCCCCATAAACCATTCAATTGGAATCCAGCTTCCATCGCACCCGGCACTCCATTCCGCACAATCACAGGGTCCCGGCCCATCTTTAAAAATGTGGGCAATCATATAGACTGCGTCACCAACGTCTACCTTGCAGTCGCAATTAGCGTCGCCGTTCAAACCGTCATAGGGAACCGGAGCAGGACCGTTCTTGAAGACGTGGTTGATAATATAAACCGCATCGCCGATGTCGTGGTTGCCGTCTGAATTGGCATCGCCGGGTAATTCGCCAAAACAGGGGTCCTGGAAATACTCTCCCAACTCAGGTTGTTGGCAAGTGCATTCGACCGGAGTATATCCGCATTTCGCTTCTTTTTTGCATTTAAACATGTAGCCAATGATGCGAATAATATCCAGCGAGTCTTTCACACAATCGCCGTTTGGATCGGCATTGGCCATTATTGCGGGCGGTGGGCCAGTTTGGTTTAAATATTTTATCAGATAATCCGCATCCCAGATAGTGATTTGACCGTTGTTGTCAACATCGCCTGGCATCTGAACATTACAGGAATCGGACATATATTCAATTTCAGGAAAGGCGCAGGTACAAAATATTTGAGTACAGGCAAATGGAAAATAACTAATCAGGCAATTATAGTCATCAATGTTGATAATGCAATCGCCATTGACATCTGCATTTGGACCAGGCAGTGGGCCACCAATATGCAAGAATGCAAATAAAGTGGAAGCGTCAGTGAAATGTAATATGCCATCATTATCAACATCGCCAATAAGTTGACTGGCACAGGTATCCGGGCAATCGCCAATAGTCGGTGAAACACAAGTACATTCCAGTGTAAACGGAGTTCCAAAGTTTACATGTCTATATATGTATTCGAGATCCACCCAGTCGATAGAGCAATCTCCATTGGCGTCTCCGTTGGCCAGAGGTTCCGGAGCCGGACCACTTGCACAAAGAAAATCTTTCAGATAATACAGATCTACGATATCACGAATTCCATCACTATTGGCATCACCCGGTAATTGGGCATCGCAGGTATCGGATTGAGCAAAGACTAAACTTCCACTCCCAAAAAAAACGATGATTAATAACATGAGGCCCGATAAATACAGCTTCTTTGACATAAACCCCTCCCTGGTTTTACGCGATGAGGATTTGAGATGGGTGTTGAATGAAAATATTTTCACCTTGTATTAAATATAAGATAGTAAGTATTTTATGCAAGCATTATTTTTACCACAAATCAGCGGGGAAGACTATATCAATACTGGCATCGCGTCCGGGATTTATAGTAACTGAATGGCTTAAAGTATCATTTTCGGGTAAATAGATAATTTCAAGTGTATGCATCCCGATAGGGATTCCCGTAAAATTAAATTGGCCTTTTGTATCAGGATTTGTAAATGGTGAGACGATTCCTCCGATCCCGTCCGGATAATAAAGACGAATCAAAACCGAGTCCAAATATGACGCCGACGGGCGATTGCCGCTGGCATCAACTATCCGGCCGTCAAATCTATTGGATATTAGGGATGCGGTACTAACGGCAAAAACTTTATCGATATTTTGCCCCGACCCGACCGAACGGATCAAAGTGTCCTGAAAAATATAATCAGCGCCCCATTCATCGGCTTTGATACTCGCCAGAGAAGAGCCGTCCATATAGGGTCCATTCCAGGTGGCATAGCCCGGATTGAAATAAAGAGCGTCAAGATTAGGAGGAAGATTGCCAACGTCTCCGACAAATCCAAATTCAGATCGCGCACCCTTTGAGGTAATCTGTTGATTTCCAACGATGGCGTAAACCAACGCGTTCATTTCGGACTTAGTCGCCTCAAACCTGGCATTATCAATATTTGATCCGAATTGCATAGTAGCCACTCCGGCCAGGATTCCGAGAATGATTATGACCATTACGATCTCTATCAGAGTGAAGCCGTTACTATCGCCGATTATTTTTTGAGTTGTCTTCTTCATAATAGTATTTGCTGTTACCATTCATTAGCCGTCAGAAAATTCTGCTCATATAAATTTGAACCGGGTGTAACTGAAACGAGATGCCGCAACATATCACCACTCGGTGAATAGATTATCTCAAGAGTGTGATTACCTATCGGAATTGAATCAAATTGAAAATAGCCTCCCTTATCCGGAGTTTTCGATAGAGTCGAATAACCTCCGGCGCCGTTGGGGAACGTCAATCTAATAGATATAAAAGCATTAAGCGAATCGCCGGGAGGGGTGCCGTCGAGGTCGAAAATATTTCCTTCAACATTATTGTACAAAATTCCATCGACCGACCCGCAAATGTATTTGACAATATTGTTTCCGGAACCGCTTGAGGTTATCTGAGTTCCGCTCAGAATATAATCGACCTGCCAGGAGTCCTGTTTAAAGTCGCTCGATAATTGTTCAAAACTGTTTTTTATGTACGGCCCGTTCCAGGTACCGTATCCGGGATTTGATGTTAGGGCATCAAGGTTGGGCGGAAAAGCTCCGATATCTCCGACATATCCAAAATCCGAGCGCACTCCGTTATCATATAACAGTTCGTTTCCGACAATGGCATGGGCGAGGATTTCCATTTCCAACATAGTTTCTTCCGCTTTGATATTTTCCGCGACCGAGCCGATTTTCTGAGCGGCGATCGCCGCAAGAATTCCAACGATTATTATCACAGCCACCAGTTCGATCAGCGTGAATCCTTTGTTATTATCTAAGCATGCCACGACACGCCCCATTCTTTGAACTTTTCAATTGCCGTGAAATAATTTGCCGAAAATCTAAACGACTGAGGTGTTTTATGCCGGGGGAAAATAGTGATAAATTTGATAAGAGTATCTGAAACGGGTGAATAAATTATTCTCAACTGATGCGTCCCAACCGGTAATGAATCCAGCACAAAGGTTCCGGTTGTGTCGGGGTAATATAATTTTGTAACTGTTCCGCCGACGCCATTGGGAATTGTAATCAGGATTTCAACCGAATTGGTCAAAGCGCTGTCGGGATCATCGCCGGAGTCATCATTGATATAGCCCGTGAAGCTGTTAAGTAGATAGTCCGAAATCGCGCGGGCAATTCTTTTATTTATGGGATTGCCATTTCCGGATGAAGATATGCTTACTCCGCTGCCATAAATATATGCATCACCCCATTCATCAAATTTAAATCCGAGGCTATCCTGAATAAATCCGGGGCTTATATACGGGCCATTCCAAGTTGCGTATCCGCCGGGATTTTCATACAATGCCTGCAAATTCGGGGGAAAAGCGCCGATGTCGCCGACATATCCAAAATCAGACCGATGGCCGTTTTGTGAAATCTCCGAGTTGCCGACAATGGCATCCGCCAGCATTTCAATTTCTCTCATTGTCGCGGCCCGCCGGGCATCATCGACCGAAACCGTCATAGATTGAATCGCCACCGCCGCAACAATGCCGATGACGATCACTACCATCAATACTTCAATAAGAGTAAATCCGGTCTGTTTGAAGTTTATCCGTCGCATGTTGCCACCGTAAACGTGATTGTTGATCCGTCGGAAAATTCAACCGTGAATTGAGAGCCGGTCATATCGACCGGCGGCCCGCCGCCGTTTGAGTTGCGATGAAACTGCTCAACCGAAATCGGCAATGATTGACCCGGATTTATTGTCTGAGCGGACGAAAATACGACCGCATCGCCATTACCCAGGGCCGGATTTCCATTGCGGACATTGATGCTGTTCCAGTCAGCCTTTTTGTAATACCCGTCGGGGCCGGTCCAGGATAAGTCAAATGAAGATATAGTAATCGGTGAACCGGTATTGTTGACAATCCAGAAAGTCAGCTTAAAGCAGTTGGCGGAAGTCAATGAATCCGAACCGGAAACCAATTCCAATTGAAATGCAGTGCCACCTCCGCTGCCCCAGATATCCTCATAGTATTGAATATCGGCATAATAATCCTGCCCCGGATTGATATTAACCTTTCTAATCAGGGTATCATTGTTGGGAATTATAATCGTCCCCAAGCGGTGAATGCCAATCGGTACCGAATCAAATACGACCAAACCGTTAGCCGTCGGATTTTTACTTTTCGTTGTAAGACCGCCAACGCCGTCAGGATAAGTGAGAAGAATTTTGGCAGAATCAACATTATCGATTCCCGGCGGGGTCAAATCATAATCGGTCAGAGTCAGGTATACCTGATTATAAAACAAATCTCTGACTGATTTTGCCAGTTGCCGGGTGATTGCCTGACCATTACCGGTTGATATAAATTGAATGTTGTTGGGATTGGAGTAAGCCGCACCCCAGGCATCGAGTTTGAAATAGATATTGCCTGCCCCGGTCGAAAATTCGTCGGTGATATACGGGCCTTTCCAGGTAATATATCCGGGATTGGTTACCAGCGCGTCCCAGTCCTGCGGTAAGGCGCCGATGTCGCCGATATACCCGTAATCTGTCCTGACGCCTCCGGAAACCAGTTCCGGATTACCGGCGATAGCATAAGCGAGAAGATCCATCTCTACTCGAGTTTCCTCAAATCGAGACACGTCCTCAACACCGTCCAGAGTATTCATTGCCACCGAAGCAAGAATCCCGATAATGACGATAACGACAATCAATTCAATCAACGAGTATCCGTTTTGCCGGAATAAAATAGACATACGTCTCCTGTCAGGCCCAAAAAGAGTACTTCATTATATTATCGGTAGATCGGGGGGAGGCGTTAATGGACTATAGTTGGTCAGATTCCAGACAGAGACTCCAATAGGTCGCTATGAAAAATCCGATGAATAGTGGGGATTGTAAAAATGACTTAATGCAACTTAGGCTTAGATTTTTAATCTTGTTTCCGTTGGCAAACTGTTTTTCCCAAAAAATTAATGGAAATTGACGAATCAAACCCAATAATATCTTGATTTTTTAGAATTTCAATGTATTTTGCGTCTTGAAAATCAGGATTAGTTTTGTCCTGACTTTTTGTGAATTGAACGAGATATCTATGACTGAGATTTGGTCCTGATATCCGCTATTAAGATTATAGAGAGTATTAAATATCTGGGAGTGGGAGGCTTGTCCTGGTTACAATGGTTAGGTTCGGGTCAAAGAGACAGGCGGGGTTAAAATATTTATTAAATATTTTTCGATATTGGGCTCAACTGATATCTAATCCCTTTAATATTCAATGCTGTCAATCTCTTGAATGTTTCGGGAAGCATAGGCAAAAGCTATGTTCATCCGATATATATTATAGGAAGTGGGGCCATCGTCATTATGAAAATCATCAATACTATTAAAAGAGAGATTAACAGTTTCTCAAACGGTGTGATGAAACTCTTCGTTTATGCAGTCGCATTACTCCTTATGATATTTTGTGCGGGTTCAGGACACGCTCAATCAGTCGATGATTGTATGGCGTGCCATGATGATCCTGATTTGACTAAGGATCGCGACGGAAGCGAAATTTCTCTTTATATTAAGGTGAATAAATTCACAAATTCTATTCATGCTGATTTGGAATGTGTTGGATGTCACACTGATCTCGATGGCTTTGACGATTTCCCCCACGATGAAAATCTTGAAATGGTCGATTGCGGCGGATGTCATGATGAGGAAGCGGAGCTTTATCAATGGCATGGTCGTCAAAAACATGAAGGTAAACATGATATTCCCGAATGCAAAGACTGCCATGGAAATCATGACATATTGCCCTCGTCTGAAAAAAAATCTCGTACTAATCCGCTTCATCTTCCGGAAACGTGTGGCAAGTGCCATGAAAATCTGGATCTGGTAAAAAAACATGATCTGGTTGCTGGAAAAGCCATTGGAATGTATAGAAGCAGCGTCCACGGCAAGGCAACTTCACGAGGAGTGTATCTGGCGGCAACCTGCAATGATTGCCATTCGGCGGGCGGATCGTCGCACCGAATTTTATCACCGGGAAGCCCCGATTCACCCATCAATCATTTTAACATCCCCAAAACATGCGGCCAATGCCATCGCAACGTCGAATACGATTATTGGGAAGGTATTCACGGTCAACTTGCGGCCCGGGGTGAAACAGACTCACCCGTCTGTACGAATTGTCACGGAGAACATGGAATCATCGATCCCCGGGACCCGGCTTCAAATGTAAGTCCAGCCCGCTTAGCCGAATCAACTTGTTCGCCCTGCCATGAATCGGCATTTATTAATGAGAAATATGATATTCCATCCGGTCGATTGCACACCTGGTATGATAGTTATCACGGCCTGAAGAGTAAAGCGGGCGATCTAACCGTCGCCAATTGTTCGTCTTGTCATGGGGCGCATCGCATTCTGCCTCATACGGATTCTACCTCATCGATTTATTCGGCAAATTTGCAGGAGACTTGCGGTAATTGCCATCCCGGTATTTCAGCGGAAATGGCCACTACCCCAATTCACTCCACTCCCGGTGAGTCCCGGACGCCTTTGGCGAGTCTGATCGCGGATATTTACGTAATTCTTATCATTGTTACGATAGGAATCATGCTCATTCACTGGGCGATTGATATCCGCAAGCAGATTTTCCTAATGCTTCAAAGAAAGCAGATCAGACGCATGAGTATGAATGAAGTCTGGCAACATACTTTTCTGATGGCCAGTTTTATCGTCCTGGTAGTTACTGGTTTTGCTTTACGTTACTCGGAAGCGTTTTGGGTTGAGTGGTTATTTGGCTGGGAAGGCGGTTTTCCCCTACGCGGCATCATTCACAGGACGGCAGCGGTTATTTTTATAATTACCGTGATCTGGCATTTGATTTATCTAACTACCTCTCGGGGTAGACAGTTCCTCCGGGATATTTGGCCCCGGATGAGCGATGTCCGAGAAGGGTTCGCGACGGTTTATTATAATCTCGGCATAAAGAAACACAAACCTGCCTACAATCGCTTTAGCTATATGGAAAAGGCTGAATACTGGGCCCTGGTTTGGGGGACCTTTGTGATGATTATCAGCGGGCTTTTCCTTTGGTTTGACAATTTTGCCGTTCAGTTGTTTCCCAAAGGATTTCTTGATGTAATGCTCGTTCTACACTATTATGAGGCTTGGCTGGCGATGCTTGCCATAATCGTGTGGCATCTGTATTCAACGATCTTCAATCCGGCAGTGTATCCGATGAATCCGGCGTGGCTTACCGGAAAGATGCCGGAGGATGTGTATCGCCATGAACATCCGGGCGATAAGGATATTGAAAAGTAAGGGACTTCTCTGAAGTGGTATTGGAGAGTGTAATGGAATTTTCTTTTTTGATTAAAAGGGATGCCGCGATTTGATTAAACGCGGAAAAAACAGGCGAGAATTGAAAGGCCAATGGGGAATGACTCTTTTTGGACTTAAACGGAGCCTAGCCATAGCGGTTGCTTTGATAATGTCTCTTAGCTGGAATCAGAATATCATCAATGCGCAATCAATCGATGATTGTATGGTGTGCCATGATGATCCTGATTTAACTAAGGATCGCGACGGAAGCGAAGTTTCTCTCTTTATTGATACTGATAGATTTACGAATTCAATACACGCCGATCTGGAATGCGTTGGTTGCCATTCCGATCTTGACGGTTTTGATGATTTCCCCCATGACGAAAATCTTGAAAAGGTTAATTGCGGCGAGTGCCATGATGATATAGCCGAGATTTATGGCCAGAGTCTTCATGGTCAGATGGCTGCGGCCGGCCGCAAACTGGGCCCGCAATGTCAGGACTGCCATAGCGCCCATTATGTTATTCCCGCCTCGGTTCCCGGCTCACAAGTGGATATATTTAATATTCCTTTTATGTGCGGTCGATGTCATAAAGAAGGCACCGAGGTCACGCAGACCTATGATATTCCACAAGACAGCATCCTGTCGCATTATTCACTGTCAATTCACGGAATAGGCCTTTTACAGCAGGGGTTAACCGTTACGGCGGTTTGTTCCGATTGTCATACGGCCCATAGTGTTTTACCCCATACTGATCCTCGATCTTCCATTCATCGCGATAGAATTGTAAAAACGTGCCTGCAATGCCACGGTCGTATTGAGCTGGTACATAAAAAATTTATTCAGGGCGAGTTGTGGGTAAAGGAACCAAACAAAGTTCCCGTATGTGTCGATTGCCATCAGCCTCATGAAATCAGGAAAGTGTTTTATGGTGAAGTGTCGAGTGCGGAATGTATGGAATGTCACTCAAATCCGGACCTCAAGATTATTCGTGACGGCGAGGAGATTTCATTATTTGTGGATTCGGATGAAGTTCATAACTCCGCTCATCGCTCAACCCGATGCGCTCAATGCCATACAGGTGTCAGCCCGAATTTGAAGCGATCATGCGAAACAGTAGTAACTAAAGTTGACTGTTCTATCTGCCATAGTGAAGCGGTTACCATTTATAGTATGAGCATCCATGGTACCCTGGCCGAGAGGGGCGATCAGGCAGCACCGTCTTGCGTGGATTGCCATGGAAAACATACCATTAAAAAGTATCAGAATCCCGAATCACCCACCTTTCCGACCAAAATTCCACAGTTATGCGGTCAGTGTCATGTCCGGGGAGGTTCGGCTGCGGTACGGCGCGAGCAACGCGGTGAACCGAGTATGGCTGACAGCTATACAATGAGTATCCACGGTAAGGGACTATTGGAGAGCGGTTTGGTCGTGACGGCCATGTGCACCGATTGCCATACCAATCATTTTGAATTACCCAAGGATGATCCGCGGTCAAGCGTTCATCATGATAACGTCGCGCAGACTTGCGCCAAATGCCATAAGGGGATTTATGAGCGATTCGTTAATAGTATTCATTCACCCAGCGCCAATGATACCGATAAACCTCTACCCAACTGCAGTCAATGTCATCAATCGCACAGCATTTCTCGTACCGATTCCGAAGGATTTATGCACCAGATAATCGGCCAATGCGGAAACTGTCACGCTGAAGTAACAGAAACATATTTCGATACCCATCATGGGAAGGTATCGCGTCTCGGTTATGATGCGGCGGCCCGCTGCCACGATTGTCACGGCTCGCATGATATTCTCCCGCCGGTCAATACCGAATCCCGATTATCTCGACAAAATATAGTGGAAACGTGCGGCCAGTGCCATGAAGGTTCGCATCGGAATTTTGCCGGATATCTCACTCATGCTACCCACCATGACCGGGATAAGTATCCGATTTTATTCTATACCTTTTGGGTTATGACGTTTTTACTGGTCGGAACGTTGATGCTGGCTGGAACTCATACGTTGATGTGGTTACCCCGGTCAATCAAGGCGATGAAAGAGCATAAGGAGATGATGGCTCGGGCACGCGGCCGACTTCATTACCGGCGGTTCAAGAGACTGCATAGCGTTCTGCACATCATGGTTATCGTCAGTTTTCTGGGATTGGCGGTCACCGGTATGGTGCTTAAGTTCTCTTACCTGGGATGGGCGCAATGGTTATCGAATGTTTTGGGTGGTTTTGACGCCACCAGCGTTATACATCGCTTATGTGCCATTATTACTTTCACCTATTTTGGAATTCATATTTTTGACTTTATCCGCGGAAAAGTCAAAAGCGGAAAATCATGGAAAGAAACTCTTTTCAGCTCCAACTCGATGATACCGAATAAAGATGATCTTAAGGATTTAATCGCGACGTTTAAATGGTTCCTTGGTAAGGGTCCCCGACCCGATTATGGCCGTTGGACGTACTGGGAAAAATTCGACTATTTTGCCGTTTTCTGGGGCGTGGCAATTATCGGTTCAACCGGACTTATTTTGTGGTTCCCGGAATTCTTCACGCTCTTTTTGCCGGGCTGGATTATCAATGTCGCGACGATTATTCATTCCGACGAGGCTCTCCTGGCAACGGCGTTTATCTTTACGATTCACTTCTTTAATACTCATTTCCGTCCGGATAAATTCCCGATGGATACGGTTATCTTTACCGGACGTATGACCGTCGAAGAACTGCGGTTGGAGCGGCCTCGGGAGTATCGGGAGCTTTTGGGGTCACGTAAATTCAAGAAAAGATTAACCCAGCCGTTACCGCCGGTATTGGTAAAAGCCGCGAAGGTATTTGGAAGCGTGGCCCTTTTCACCGGAATAACCCTGATTTTGCTGATAATTTACGCGGTTATCTTTGGATACCGGTAATCTTTGTTCTTTTTTGAATATATTGCATGAATATTTGATTCGGTGCTTCAATATTTAGCAGACCAACTTTTAATAGACTCTCAATTATTGCCGATAATACTATTGTGGGAAATTTGTTCACAGGATTGAATTTATATAACCAGGGGTTGGAATTTAGCGAGAATAAAGATGTTGATAGATAAAAACATAGAGGATTTGGCTCCTGATATCGTATGTAGCTCCGTGAAAGCGACAGAAACCAGGCAAGAGGCGTTACGGATATTAATTGTCGATGATGATGAACAGGTGATCGAAACCCTTTCTAAGGCTCTCGAAATTATAGATGTTTCTACTGAAATAAAAACATCATTGACGGGTGAAGGAGCACTCAAATTATTAGAGTTTAATTCTTTCGATTTAGTTATTCTCGATGTCAATCTTCCGGATATAGACGGTGGTGATGTCCTGAGATTTGTCCGCACCCAGGCAAAAAACGCGACGGCGAAAATTATCGCAATTTCGGGAGTGCCCAACGTTCTCGATTCTATGCTTCAGTTAGGCGCCGACGTTAGCCTCTCAAAACCTTTTAAACTCTGCGAGCTGACGGATAACATTAAAAAGTTGGTGAATACCTGATATCATCTTCCATTGATCAATACTAGTTTTCAAGCGCCCAATAATCGTAAGAAATAATTTCCATAATTATGTTTTGGCAGTATCCGATTCTATCCAGCCGTCCTGCAGTGTGATAATTCGATCGCCGTAGGCGGCGTTTTTTTCCGAATGAGTTACCTGGATAATAGTTACCCCCTCTTCTTTATTCAGGCGCGTAAACCAGTCCATTATTTCTTCGCCATGCTTGGAATGTAAATTACCGGTCGGTTCGTCGGCCAGAAGCAGTCGAGGATTGGTGATAAGGGCGCGGGCGATTCCGACCATTTGCTGATGGCCGCCCGATAATTGACTGGGGAAGAGATCTTTTTTACCCACGATATTGAATCGGTCGAGTATATCACAAACCATGCCCTTGCGGTCTTTGCCTTTGACTTTCTTATACAATAACGGCGTTTCCAGATTTTCATAAACGGTCAATTCATCAATCAAATGATAACTCTGGAAAATAAATCCAATGTATTCTTTGTAGAGGGTGGAACGTTTCTTCTCTTTGAGTTCATGGACCGATGCGTCGAAAAAATGATACTCGCCTCCGGACATATCGTCAAGCATTCCGATAATATGCAACAGCGTTGATTTGCCGGCTCCCGACGGGCCCATGATAGAGACAAATTCGCCTTCTTTGACATCAAAAGAAATTTGACGCAGGACATAAGTGAAATCTTTCCCCGTTTTGTATCGTTTTTCGATGTTGTTCAATCTAATCAAAGCGTACTCTCCATTTTTTCAAACATTATAATCATTTAGATCAGCTACTCCTACTCATACTTTATCGCATCAACCGGGTTAGACAGGGCGGCCTTAAGAGAATGGTAACCCGCGGCAATACAGGTTATTATCAGTCCAAGAACAAGGCCAATTAACACCGGTTGAACGCCAATGTCTATCCGATAGACAAAATTCTCCAGCCAGTGAGACATTACATAGTGAATTATGGGCCAGGAAATAATACTGGCCAAAATCACCAAAAGTACAAACTCCTTTATCAACAAAACGACAATATTCGGTATTGAAGCCCCAAATACTTTTCTGATCCCAATTTCCTTCGACCTGCGTTCTCCCATGAAAGAGGATAGTCCCAAAAGCCCCAGGGAGGCGATTCCGATGGCCAGAAGCGTAAAGTACAATATTATCTGAGAGAAATTTCTTTCTTCGTGATAAGTACTTTCAAAATATTCGGCCAGATAATGAAAATCACTGGATGCAGAAGAATACAATTCACTCCAGCTCTTATTTATTGCCGCGACGGTTTCGGTTGCATTTTCCGGGTTTACGCGCACCAGGATATCGGAAATATATTGTGGATTAAGATCAAACACCATCGGCTTGATTTCCATTCGAAACGAATGCTGATGAAAATCTTTTACAACACCGATGATTTTATAACCACCCAGGATTTTTCCGACTGGATTTTCAACTCCCAGTTCTTTTACCGCGGTTTCATTGAGAATAACGGAATTAGTTCCCGGAGCATCCATATCGGGGGAAAAATCTCTGCCCTCCAATATCGTCAGACCCAGCGTTGAAAAGAAATCATAATCAATCGAGATGCCTTCGACCGTCTTGGTGACAGTAGAATCCAATGCTGTGGGAAAGGGCATTATAGCATAACCATCATTGGGAGGCAGGATACTGGTTCCGGAGACTCCAATAACGCCGGGGATGTTACCCAATTCATTTTTTATTGTTTCATATTTTCCTCGAATATCGCGACTAATAGATGTCGCCAGCACATTTTGGCGGTCAAAACCAACTTCTCCACTTATCGAATGATCTATTTGTTTATAAATGACAAGGGAACTTGCCGTTAAGGACACAAAAATTACGAGTTGGGCTGTGACTATAATTCTACGAAAAATAGATTTTCCAGAACCTAGCATAGCGTTTTTGTTAAAGATCGCTATAGGATTGAATTTTGAAATGACAAAGGCTTGGTAAATACTGGAAGCGACCCCAATGAAAATAATAATTAATAATGTCCCGATCCAGAATGACCAATTGGAATAAAAGTTACTTTCCAGTTGGGTCACAAACAATCGATTGACAAATGGAAGAAAGATTTCGATCAAAACAATTGCTATGGGTAGAGCGCTAATAGTTGTTAAAAGTGATTCACCGATTATTTGCCGGACGATCATTGCAGAACTCGCACCAATAATTTTTCGAACCCCATATTCTTTGGTTCGTATGAGTGATCGTGCCATCGATAAGATGCCATAATTTGCCCCGGCCAGGATGAGTATTAAAAAGGCAACCGCGGAAAAAATATAGATGTTTTGGAGATTTCCCGAGGCCATGTGGTGGTTGACAATGTGGGAGGAGTTCAGATAGAAATCAGGCAGGGCTTGAAGTATTTGTGCGTCAGTTTCGGCTTTTTCATTATACTGTTTCAGCCGAATTGGGATATCTTTCGATAATATATCTGCCTTAGCGTTTTCGGAAAGCAATAAGTATGTGCGATAGTGTTTTTGATCCCAGGAATCATCCAGCGAGAGATTATAGCTCTTAAAAAGTCTCTGTAAATAAATTTGTCCGATGTTAAGAGACGAGATAAAGTCTGCCTTAAACGAAGATTTGCGGGGCAAATTTTCCATGACTCCGGTGACTGTCAAATTTATTTCTTCGCCGCGGCAGTTAATTAGCAGGTTTTGACCGATGGGATCAGAGTCGGGAAAATGTCGCTGAACCATATTCTCGGACAGGATAACTGAAAAGCGGGCCGCCAGGGCTTGGTCTTGATTTCCCCTCACGAGGGGAATTGTAAAGATATTAAATATCTCCGGGTCAGCGGCGTAAAAGCGTCTGCCTCTTTGCCAGCCTTCATTGTTTTTAATGCGGCAGGATACAAATCGAATGCGAGCGGTGTATTCGATTTCGGGAAAATTATCTTTGAGGGTCGGGGCCAGAAGAAAAGAAGTCTCCGGCGTTCGAGCCTCAAAACCTTCGTTAAATGTTAAGACTCGATATATTCGGTCGGCTTTTTTATGGCAGGCGTCAAAACTTAATTCGTCCATTACAAAAAGCATAATAATCAGAGAGCATGCCAATCCCACTGACAACCCGATTATGTTTATTGCCGCATATCCCTTATGCCCGAATAATGAGCGCAATATAGGCTTAATATGAGAAGAAAACATGGGCACCTCCAATGTTACTCATAAGTAATCGCATCGACCGAGTTGGCGTTTGTTAGAGGTCTTTTCCATCGCATAATGAATAATTGGATGCCTTATTCAACCGTTTTTCTCTCCGATTTCTTTCTGAACATAACCGGGATGCCGTCCTTAGTCGGGATGCCGATTTGGATTAACTCCCAGTTCTTATCATGCTCTTTTATAACTCTTCTCAGGACATCAATCTTATCTTCATTGCCGTGGCCACTTTCCCATTCTATAATCTCGACGCAGTACTTAATCGTTCTTTTTCGCCCATTGATCTTGACATCGATTTCGATATTTTGCTCGGCGTCGAGAGTCGGAATTTGAATAACGACTTCTTTCATATTAACCTCACCTTTTACTAATTTAGTTACTCATGCTTGATCGCGTCGACCGGGTTGGCCGTGGCGGCCTTTATGGCCTGGAAACTAACGGTAAGGATAGCGAAAATTAGGGCGGCAATTCCGGAAATGGTAAATACTGTCCATGTGATTTCTGTTCGATAAGCGAAATTTTCAAGCCAACGGCTCATGGCCAGATAAGCAATCGGCCAGGCAATGATGTTGGCCATTGCCACCAGAATAATGAATTCCCTGGTCACCAATCGAATAATGGCATTGATTGATGCCCCAAAAACTTTGCGAATACTAATTTCTTTGCTTCGGCTTTCAATAGAAAAGGATGTTAATCCAAGCAGACCCAGGCAGGTTAATATAATAGCTAAGCCGGTAAAGCCGCCCGCAATGGCGCCCATTTTTTCCTCAGCGCCGTAATTTTTCTCAAAATCCTCTTTTGCGAAATAGTATCTAAAGGGAGTGTTTGGGAAAAGCTTCAGAAAAGTTTTCTTGATATCTGCGATTACTTCTTCGGTGTTGTTAGTTTGTAGAGAAAGGCTAATACTATGGAATTTTCCCGGATACATCTGCATTACTATAGGTTCTATTGGACGTTGAAGTCCATGGAAATGAAAATCATTTGTTACGCCGATAACATTAAGCCGATCTTCGCCAAAATCAACAGATTTTCCAATTGCTTCCGATGCTGATGACCAGCCAAATGCTCTCACTGCCGTTTCATTAATTATAATCGCACCCTGCAAATCTGACGGCATTTCCTTTTGGAATGATCTACCATCGGCCAATTGAATACCGTATTCAGAGATGAAATCACCATCGAAAAAGAAATGATAGAATGGTTTGTATTCACTATTTGCAATATCAGCCGCCTTAAATGCATGAATATAATTGATACGGCCAGGGATGCTTGAAGAGACTGTGGCCCCGGTGATTCCTGGATACCTGGTAAATTCATTCTTTATTGTTTCATAATTATCCGCTATCGATATATCCCTGGCCAGAGGAAGAACAAGTTTATGACTATTATCAAATCCCAAAGGTTGATTTTTCATATGATATATCTGTTTGGACACAGTTAAAAGACTTATTATCAATACGATTGAAGCGACAAATTGGAAAATAACGAGAAGTTTACGTAAAGTTACATGGCGATAATTTGATGAAAATACTCCCCTGAAAAAAGTCACAGGTTTGAAAGCTGAAAAAATAAAGGCCGGATAACATCCCGCGATTAGGCCAACCATTAGAGCAAATCCAATGATTGAAAGAAGCATTATCGGTTCCGTTAGATTGATTGTAGAAAATTTAATGTTTAGAATGCTACTTAATAATGGGGAAAGCAATTCAACGAGTATATAGGCCAGCGCCAACGAAAGCAATGTCATTAATACGCTCTCGCCCAAAAATTGAATTATCAATTGGTATCGGCTGGCGCCAATTGTTTTTCGCATGCCAACTTCTTTATGCCTGTTTATAAATCGAGCGGTGGTTAGATTAACGTAGTTTATACATGCTGTTGTAAGAATAATAAAGCCAATGATTGAGAATACAATGATATTAGGCAGACTCCCCGGAGGGGATATTTCACCCCATAGATCTGAATGAAGATGGATATCGATTATAGGCTGCAGGGCAAAAGACATTATTTTATCATGCTTTGCCAGTATTTCTGTTGCGTGGGCGCCTATTGTTCGATTTATGTCTTCGGTTAACCTATTTGCATTGGCATCTGGCGAAAGCTTAAGATATGTATATGTTGACATTCTTCCCCAATTTTGCATGTTTTCATTTGGTTCGAAAGTGCTAAAAGACAGAAGAAAATTGTATTTCAGATGGGTATTTTCAGGGTAATCAGCGATTACTCCTGATATCCTATAATCCTGATCGTTTATTGTGATTACTTCGCCAACTACTTGATAATTCGAAAAATACTTCTCGGCGATACTTTTGGTGATTACTGCCGTTTGAGGCTGTTCAAGCGCATTATTTGGGTTTCCGGCAATAAAGGGAATGCTCAAAATGTCAAATATCTTTGGGCCAGCTGCAAGACAGTAATATTCATAAAGGGATTCTTCACCTTTTTTAATTCGTACGCGCCCGAGTTCTTGAATTCTGGCGACATCTAAATTATTAGAATAGTATTCTTGAATAGTCGGACCAAGTGGTTCGGGTGTTGCTGCCCATGAATGAAGTTCTTCGCCATATTTGGTATTGGCTATAACGCGATAAATTCGCTCATTATCTTCGTGATAAGTATCATAACCAAATTCAAAACTAATGTAGAGGGCGATCAGAATGCAGGTCGTTAACCCTGCGGCAAAACCCAGGATATTGATGAGTGAATATCCTTTATGACGAAGGATATTTCTCACCGCGACTTTCAAATAATTCTTAAACATCTAAGATTCTCCTCTCTACTCATATTTAATTGCATCAACCGGGTTTGAGGTCGCAGCTTTAACAGACTGATAGCTGACCGTCAGAATAGCCACGCCAATGGCGCATATTCCGCAGATTATAAATGTCAGCCAGTTCATTTCCGTTCTATAGGCAAAATTTTCGAGCCAGCGATTCATTGCATACCATGCAATAGGCCAGGCAAATACGTTTGCCATTATAACCGGAAAAATAAATTCGCGAGTCAGCAGTCGAATTATGTTAGATACGCTTGCTCCCAAAACCTTTCTTATACCGATTTCTTTCGTTCTTTGTTCGGTTATAAACGATGTCAGTCCTATTAGGCCGAGGCATCCGATAAAAATCGCCAGGAAACTAAAAGATATCAAAATATTGGTTAACCGTTCCTCGTTTTTGTACTGAGAGTCAAATTTATCGTTTAGGAATGAATATTCAAAAATTCTTTCGGGGAAAAGTTGTTCCCACTTATTCTTCAACTTATCCACCGTGCCGATGATATTATCTCCCGAAATCTTGATACATATAGAATTAAAATATTCGGACTTGTAAGACATAAAAATTGGGACGATTGGTTGATGAAGCGAAACCTGATGAAAATCCTCAACTACTCCAATTATTTCCTTTTCAATCCAATCATCGGTACCGGGACCGGTGCCATCAGTTTTAAATGTTCTTCCAACAGGGTTTTCCCAACCAAGATCAGCCGCAGCAGCTTCATTAATTATCACTCCTCGAATAGAATCAGTGGGCATTTCGGCAGAGAAATTTCTTCCGGCTACCAACTGCATATCAAACACTGTGAGAAAGTCATAATCAACATTGATTAGATTCATCATTCGAGCGTTTTCGAGAGTATATCCTTCCGGTACACAAACTCCTACAGAATACCCATCTCCTGGCGTATTCGATGTTGCGGTAACACCCTTTACTCCCGAAATTGCCAAGAGTTCACTTTTTATAGAAGGCAATGATTGTGATAAGCGTTCTGATGGAACTGATAATACAACAACCTGTTCTTTATCAAACCCAAGAGATTTGTTTCTCATAAAATCAAGTTGAGAATAAATCGTTATTGTACTTATTAAAAGAGCAATGCAGATTACAAATTGTATGATAACAAAAGCGTTCCTAAATCCGGCATGTGATCCGGTGCCCGATTTGCCGGATTTCAAAATATGTACGGGACGAAATGATGAAAGATATAGCGCCGGATATAATCCGGCCAACATCCCGACAATTAGTATAAAGCCTGCAAAAATCAATGGCGACCAAAACGAGCTAAAATAAGATAGTTGCAGTTGGTTGCCTGAAATTGAGTTTATAGTCGGCAAGGCCAATTCAGTAAGAAATATCGCCAAAAATGCTGAAAGTGCGCACAAGCCGATTGATTCTCCCAGAAATTGCAGGATTAGTTTGTACCTGGACGCTCCGAGAGTTTTTCGCATTCCAACTTCTCGGGCCCGCTTTTGGGATCGTGCTGTTGTTAGGTTAATGAAATTAATACATGCAATGATTAATATAAACAGTGCGACGGCAGAAAATAGATATACATATTCAATTTTTCCTGCCGGCTCAAGCTCGCCCTGTAATTTTGAGTACAAGTGAATTTCGGTTAGAGGCTGCAAAAATAAATCTACCCGTGCACCAAACGACTTTAATATTTCGCCCATATGCCTATCCACAAAACCAGGGAATTTTTCTTCCAGCGATTTATAATCTGCCTTATCAGCGAGCAAAAGATAGGTGATATAATTAAAGTTTATCCAGTGATTGATATTTTCTCCAAATTTATTTTCCAATGTTTTCATTGATAATAACACGTCGAATTTCAAGTGAGAATTATTAGGTATATTTTTTATAACTCCTGTGACGGTAAATTTGTCGTGATTATCTACAGTTAAAGTTTGTCTAAGCGGGTTTTCATCGCCAAAATATTTTTGGGCCGCATCTTCTGTAATGACTGCGGTAAGTGATGCGGCAAGCGCGTTTGAGGGATCGCCCTCCACCATTTGTAATCTGAAAATTTCAAAAATTTCGTTATCTGCGTAGAACAGGCGATCTTCTTCATACCTAACATCATTGTTGGATATGAGGACATTTGAATATGATTTCAAACGCACAGCATTAATAATTTCAGGGAAATCTAGTTGCAGAGCGGGGGATGAAGGGTAATTACTAACAGGAAGTCGTATATTGTTTCCGGCCATATCCGCATCAATTCCGATGCGATAAATATTGTTCGCCTTTTCATGGTAGCGATCGTAACTCAGTTCATTTTGTACCCATAACATAATAATTAAGCAACTTGCAATACCTAAGGCCAGTCCCGCGATATTAATTACGGAATAACCCTTAAATCTTGTTATTTGCCTAAATGTCGTCGTCAAGTAATTTCTCAACATTGTATAGCCTCCTACTCATACTTAATCGCATCAACCGGGTTGTTGGTGGCGGCCTTAATTGCCTGAAAGCCAACCGTTAATAAGGCAATTAATAACGCTGCGATACCCGAAAGGGCAAAGACAGTCCAGCCAATATCTATTCGATAGGCGAAATTTTCCAGCCAGCGATTCATAGCATAATACGCAATGGGCCATGCGATAACATTAGAAATGGCAACGAGTAAGAAGAACTCTTTGGTGATTAATCCCGTAATGCTGGTGATAGATGCTCCGAGTACTTTCCTTATGCCAATCTCTTTAGTGCGCCTTTCGGCCGTAAATGATGCCAAACCAAACAATCCAAGGCATGACACAAAAACAGCAAGCAAGGTAAATGCAGTAAACAGTTTGCCGGTTTTCTCCTCGGTTTCATAGTTTTCATGCATGGATTCATCAAGGAATTGATAATCAAATGATATGTCCGGCGCAATGCCGCCCCATATAGTTTTTATTTCCTCAGTGGTTCGAGCTATATTATCAGATTCAAGTTTTACGGCCAACAGCCGTTGCTCATGAGAGATCGGGATGAAGGCTGTTGATGCGATTGGAGTATGAACCGAAAATTGATGAAAATCTTTTACCACACCTATCACTGTAAATTCGGATTCGCTCCTTAAGAATTTAAAACCGATAGGATTTTTTATTTCAAATTCCTTTACGGCAGTTTCATTAATCAGAATTGAACCCGGCGTGGTTTCGGAGGAAAACTCTCGTCCTTCTAGAATTTCGATGTTAAAAGTTTTCAGATAATCAGCGTCTATCTGAATACCGTGTATAATAGCCGGGTCTTCATCCGCCTTGTTTTCGGGGCGAACTCCATATAAGAAGTGGCGATTTTCGCCCGGAACCATATCAACAATAGTGGCAGATAAAGCCAAATCGTTATTTAAAATTTCATCTTTTAGCACCTTGCATTTATCAAGCGATAAATTATCCTCTATATCAATTAGCAAAATATTATCCTTATCAAAGCCAAGATCTGAATTTAAGGAAAACTGAATTTGTTTATAGACGCCGATAGTGCAGAATATCATGATAACGGCCAGAACAAATTGCGTTACAACCATAATTCGTCGAAACCCGGATTTAGAAGACTGATTCGAAAAGCTGTTTTTTAGAATTGTAACCGGCTGGAACCGAGAAAACAGGAAAGCCGGATAACTTCCGAATAATAATCCTACTAATAGAATCATTGCAAAAACCGAAGAGAGTAAGATTGGATCCTGATACATATTAATTTCCAACGTTCGTCCCATAAAAGATTCTATATGCGGGCGAATTAATTCAAATATTATCAAACCGCCCATCATAGAAATAACAGTTACGAACATCGATTCGATCAGAAACTGCTTGAAGAGCTGGCCGCGGAGGGCTCCGAGAACTTTTCGAATGCCGACTTCTTTAAGGCGAAATGAAATTCGAGCTGAGGATATGTTTAGGAAATTTATGCAGGCAATAATCATTATTATCGCGGCTACGCCGGAAAATATATTTACCAGCATCAAATTCCCCTGAGGCGGCAATTCATAGCTTAAATCGGAATTAAAATAAATATCCTCAAGCGGCTGCAATTGAAGATCAAACGATTTTGCCTGATCCTCTCCTATCTGTTGAGCAATTACTTCGGGAATTTTACTTTCAACTAAGGCTGGGTCCGCATCCATATTCAATAAAACATATGTATAATCCTTAAAAAGCTCTGTCCAGGAACTGACATCTTCACCGATTTTTTCTAAGGTTGAATATGAAATGACGAAATCGCAGCGCATTTGAGTATTGGCCGGAATTTTCGCAAAAACTCCGGTAACCTGTAAATCGACTGCATCGTTTTCTTTCACTAATTTAACAGTTTTTCCTAGTGGGCTTTGATTATCAAAATATGTTGCCGCAATATCCTGCGAAATAATAACTGAGAAGGGCGCGATGAGCGCATTTTCAGGATTCCCATCATCAAGGGGCAATGTAAAGATATTGAGATAGTCCGGTTCGGCAACAAAGACTTTTGGGGCAAGATGGGTTTTGTCGTTAGTAAATTCAAAGGTTATGTCCCATTCCCGGCGAATCCGAGCCAGGCGTTCAATTTCCGGAATAGATTCTCTGATTGCCGGGCCGACAGCAGGAACTATACTGGCCATCGATATTCGGGAACCTCTGTACAAATATCTGCCATCTACACGGTAAATTTGGTCTTTATTAAGGTGACAATCTTCAAATCCAAGTTCGTTGTTGACGATTCCGATTATTATCAGGCATACACCAAGCCCAATTACCAAACCAAGGATATTGATCATGTTGAACAATTTGTTGTTTTTGATATTTCTCACTGCGACTTTCAGATAATTCTTAAACATCCAATATTCTCCTCTCTACTCATATTTAATCGATTCAACCGGGTTGGCCAGAGCCGCTTTAATTGCTTGAAAGCTGACAGTCGCAACAGCAATAATTATGGCGCTGATTCCCGCATACGCCATTGTTTCCCATCCAATCTCAATTCGATAAGCAAAATTATCGAGCCATCGATTCATCGCATACCATGCAATCGGCATCGCTATCACATTGGAAATTATCACTAACCAGATGTATTCTTTGGTCATAAGGCGTACAATACCGCTTATTGAAGCTCCCAGGACTTTGCGAATACCGATTTCTTTGGTTCGTTGTTCTGTCAGAAATGATGATAATCCGAATAATCCCAGACAAGCTATGAATATGCCGAGGGATGTAAACCAGCCAAATAAACTACCGATTTGCTCTTCCCTGCGATATTGAAGATTAAATTCCTTATCAAGAAAGAAATAATTAAAAATAGTTCCGGGGAAAAGTTCTTCATAGGTTGTTTTAATATTGGCAACCGTTTCCGAGAGTTCGTTAGTTTCCACTCTGAGGCTTAAATAGCGAAAATCATCGCCTATGGGAAAGAGAGCCAATGGTCCAATCGCTTCCTGCAAACCATGAAAATGATAATCTTTAATAATTCCTACAATGGAATGATTTTCTTCAAATAGATGTTTATCCAGGGCGTTTTCGGCGGTTCCCCAGCCAAAAGTCTTGGCTGCCGCTTCGTTTATAATCCAGGCTCCAAAGGCGTCGCCATGTTCCTTGCTGAAGGCTCTACCGGTTAACAATTGAATATCGTATTCAGATAAAAAATCATAATCGACCTGCATGTGATTAATCGAATGTGAGTTGGTCTCCTGCTTGCCGGCGGGATAAGTATTCCATAAGTATCTCCACCGTCCGGGAACACTGGAAGAGAAGGTAGCGCCCTCAATCGAAGGATGATTTAAGAATTCACTTTTAACCCCGGAGTAGCTATCTCGTGTAACGACATCGGTCGGCATCTCAATTATTAATTTTTGCTCTTTATCAAAGCCGAGATGCTGGTTCTTCATGAAATTCACTTGATCGAAAACAAAAAGTGTCCCTGCTATCAGGAATACCGCAATCGCGAATTGAAATACAACTGAGATTCGGCGCATCCAGACTCCTCCGAGTCCGGATTTTAATTTGCCCTTTACTATGCTGAGGGGTTTTAGCGAAGAAAGTACGAATGCCGGATAACATCCGGCGGCAATCCCGATAAATCCAACGATACCGATGATAAACAGGATTGTGTCCTTATGAAAAAACGAGGCGCCGGTAAATGACATGCCTGAGATTTCATTGAATTTTTGAAGCGCGATTTCGGCGAAAACTAATCCAATAATGAGACCCAAAATGGTTACAAGCAGGGATTCCCCCAAAAATTGCCCTACTAATTGCGCGCGATTAGCGCCGATTATTTTACGCATTCCTACTTCAGTCGAGCGATTGGTAGAACGAGCCGTTGAAAGATTTACAAAATTAGTCGCCGCGATAAATAGAATCAAAATTCCTACCGCCGAAAATATATAGACATATAGGAGATTGCCGGGTGGGTCTTTTTCCCAGGTCATATTTGAATGCAGATGGATATCTGTTATCGGCTGAAGAAATAAAGCAACCGTCTGCCCTCGTTCCTTAAGCCCGGCATCATTATATTGATGAATCAAGCCACATATCTTATTCTCAAAATCAGCTACATCGGTCCCCGGGGCCAGTTTTATGTACGTGATCGCATTTCCGGGCATATCCCATGCCATTCTAATGAGCTCATTGCCCATTCTAAAAAATCCACCACTTTGAATTGTTTCCCAGGAACCCAGAAATTCATATTTGAAATGAGTATTTGAAGGCGCATTCTTTATGAGTCCGGTTATCTCATAACTCAAAGTATCAACCAGCAGACTTTTTCCCACCGGGTTTTCATCGCCAAAATACCGAGCGGCAAAACAATCAGTTATTATCGCGGTATTTGGTCGTTCCAGCGCCTGTTTCGGATTACCGTCAATAAAATCAATCTTGAGAATATTCAATAAATCAGGTTCTATATGCTGAATATTTTCCTCCATAAAGAACTTATCTTCAAAGCTAACTTTGGTAGGTCGTTGCCTGTGCCCACGGCCGGCGTGCAAAACTTCCGGGTAAGTTTCCTTTAGCGTCGGAGCGACCAACATATTGACCCAGGCAAACGATTGTTCATTGGCGTCACGTTTGATATGTTTGGCTACGCGGAATATGCGATCATTATCGGGATGGTATGAATCATAGCTGGTTTCATGATTGATGTAGAGAAAAATAAAGACACAGCAGGCAAAACCCAGGGCCAAGCCCATAATATTAATGAACGAAAATCCTTTATGACGCAAAAGATTTCTAAAGGCTACTTTCAGGTAATTTTTAAACATAAAATCACTCCCGCGTATAGGTGGTTGCGATTACAGAACAGGGGACATTTATTTGGATGTATAACCTGGAAAACTATAATACCATAAGTATTGATCCCACATATTACGTAATCAGGTAAATAAAAAAATTCGAGAAGAGTTTTGACGGCGTTAATAGGATAAGTTCTGCTCATTCGGTTTTTCCGTCGCTCATTTTGATTCAATAGGCGCGAAATTAAAACAGCAATCTTATAGTTCCCCATAATAGACCTACCGTACCTATTATGTAAGGAGCTATTCTTAAAAGACGATAGAAAACAAACATATTTTCGCCCAATATTCCTGTGCCTGACTTCTGTAAATTAATGGCCGTAATTTATGACGGTTAAACGTGGAATTTTTCCTGAACGTTCTCCGTCACGATCTGACCGTCAAAAAGGTGAATTATGCGATTTCCATACTCAGCATAGGCCGGGGAGTGAGTTACCATGACTATGGTTGTGCCATTGGAATTGAGTTCGGATAAAAGACCCATGACTTCATCGCCGTGTGCGGAATCAAGATTACCGGTAGGCTCGTCCGCCAATATCATTTTTGGTTTGGCCACAACAGCTCGGCCGACGGCTACGCGCTGTTGTTGACCGCCCGATAGTTGCTGAGGGAAATGCTTCTTGCGAGCGATTATTTCCATATGTTCGAGAGTTTCCTCGACTTTCTTTTTGCGTTCAGATGAAGGGACGCCCAGGTAGAGAAGAGGCAGTTCCACATTTTCGAAAACCGTTAATTCATCGATAAGATTAAAACTTTGAAACACAAAGCCGATGTTTTCTTTTCTAAGTCCGGCCCGCTGTCGTTCGCTGTAATGAGACACCTTTTCGTCGAGAAAATAGTATTCACCACCCGAGGGATTATCGAGCAGCCCCAGTAAATTCAGAAGAGTTGACTTACCGCATCCGGATGGCCCCATGACGGATACAAACTCCCCTTCTTTGATCTCCATGTTAATTGAATTGAGAGCCGTTGTTTCAATTTCTTCGGTTCGGTAGACCTTCATTAAATCGTTGGTTCGAATCATGTTTTTCTCCAATTCCATTGTCTTCAATTTTGTGTGATTGACAGTTCTATATCTATATTATCTATCCTTAAATACCAGGCGGTCAAAATTCTCATAATTCGTATACGAAGACGTAATCACCTTCTCCCCCGCCGAAAGCCCTTCAAGGACCTCATACATTTGAGGATTTCGCATACCTATCTTTATTTCTCTACGTACCGCGAGCTCTTCGGATTCATCTAAAACGAAAATCCAGTTGCCTCCCGTAGTCTGATAAAAACCTCCGCTGGGTATCATCGTCGCCATCGCCAGATTACCCAGAGCGATTCGTATTTGCAGACTTTGACCCTGCCTTATGCCGACCGGCTCTTCATCTACAAATTGAAGATCGATTTGAAAGCGTCCGTCGCGGACTTCAGGATATACTTTGCTGATTATTAAACTATGGGTCGTATCGCCAATTTTCACCGTACCGGATTGGCCGCTGTTTATCCGGGCAATATAATACTCATCAATATAAACCCTGAGCTTGAAACCGTCCAGAACATCAATCTTGCCCAACCGGCTGCCAGTCGGTTTTGAGACGCCTTCTTCGGCGTCCAGGGATGATAATTGGCCGTCAATAGGCGCCCGCAAGACAAGGTTATCAAGCTTTTGTCTGACTACCCCGAGGTTGTTCTGCATACGCTCAACCGATTCTTCAAGCTGATTTATCTGGATAGATCGCAAAATCGAATCCTGGCGTTGAGTTTCAAGAGTTAATTCGCGCTTTTGAATCCAGTAATTATATTCGTCCTTAGTCCCTTTAAATTCAAATTCTGATATCAGTTTCTTTTCTTTGAGATCCTGGTTTTGTCTAAATAGCCGTTCCGTGTTACCAATTTGCCTGTCGATATCCAAAAGGTCGGCTCTCAGACGAAGACTATTTTGTTCCATTGCCAATCTGGTATTTCTCAAATTATTTATTTGTTCGAATAGCTGCGCCTCGCGATACATAATATCAAGATGCAAATCGGTATTATCCAGTTGCAAAATACTATCGCCCTTTTTTACAATGCTTCCCTCTTCAACGTAGATTTGAGTAATTTGTCCGCCCTGGATTGCGTCGAGATATACTGTTTTAAGGGGAATGACTTCGGCGCTGTTCGATATATATTCTTGAAATTCACCGTTTACAACATCCGAAATAGTCAATCTGGCGGCTTCTACTCTGAGTGTGGCGCCGTCACTGGCCGACAAGTAACCATATATTATAATCACCAGTAGCGCGATTGAACCGATACCATAAAAAATTCTTTTGGGGGTTATTATCTTCTTTTCTATTTTTCGATCCATCGACATAATCAATCTCTCACTTCTATTACATTTCAATAGGTCCGGTTTTTGCTCACATATTCATTAAGTATGTAGCAAAGATAATGCCAATGAACGTAAAGTGTTAAATGACAGCATATTAAGTTTGTCAGGGAATGGCAATGTGTCCGCATATGAGAAAATCAATGTCCAATAACGGACACTTTTTTGGCTTTTTAGACCTTTTGAGGGCAATTTGTCTTTCAGTTTCCTTTAATAATGCATAAATTAAAAGGAATACATAAATGAATCGGGAAAAAAGTTTTATGACAAAAGATTCCGGGCGAGTATTAATTGTTGACGATGATGAGGATGTTCTGCAGGCGGCCAAGCTTCTATTGAAGAAACATGTTTCGTCTGTAATGACTGAATCTGATCCTCAAAATATCCCTTCTTTATTGAGCGATAGTGATTTCAACGTAATACTTCTTGATATGAATTTTACTCAGGACGTATCGAGTGGCAAGGAAGGATTTCACTGGCTGGAAAAAATATTGGAAATTGATCCGTCAACTGTAGTTATTCTAATTACCGCCTACGGTGATATTGAAATGGCTGTACAGGGGATTAAAGCCGGCGCTGCCGATTTTGTCTTGAAGCCGTGGCAGAATGAAAAATTGCTGGCAACGATATCGGCCGGAATACGCCTGAGTCATTCACATGAAGAAATCATTACACTAAAGGCTCGTGAAAAACAGCTCTCACAGCAGCTGGACCTCCCATATAAGGGTATTTTGGGCGAGTCAGAAGCGATGCGGGATGTATTTAACACTATTGAAAAGGTCGCGGATACTGATGCCAATGTATTAATCCTGGGCGAAAATGGCACGGGGAAGGAACTTGTCGCTCGAGAAATACATCGTCGGTCATCTCGTTCTGATGATGTTTTTATTTCGGCTGATATGGGAGCGATACCGGAATCCCTATTCGAAAGTGAGTTATTCGGGAACGTAAAGGGCGCCTTTACAGACGCGCGGGAAGACCGCGCGGGACGATTCGAAACCGCATCGGGAGGCACTCTGTTTCTCGATGAAATAGGCAATTTGCCGTTATCGCTTCAGCCCAAGCTTTTGACGGTTCTGAACAACAGGACAATTTATCGCGTGGGTTCAAATAAGCCTGTTAAGGTTGATATCCGGCTTATTTGCGCTACCAATCTTCCTGTTTATGAGATGGTCGCCGAAAACAGATTTCGTCAGGATTTGCTTTATCGAATAAACACAGTGGAGATAAAATTACCTCTATTGCGAGAACGTACCGGTGATTTACCGATTCTGGCTGATCATTTCAGGAAAATATACAGTCGCAAGTATATGAAGGATATTTCGCAAATTTCTCCCACGGCATTGAAAAAGCTGGAACATCATAATTGGCCCGGAAACATCCGGGAATTGGATCACGTAATTGAGAGAGCAATAATTATGAGTGATTCCAACTCGCTAAAACCTGGTGATTTTATGATCGCGGGACCGAAAGCGAAACGTAATGGTTTATCTCTCGAAAGTTATAAACTGGATGACGTGGAACAAAAAGTAATCAGGAAAGCCCTGTCCAAGCATGGCGGTAACGTATCTAAAGCCGCTGAAGAGCTTGGGTTGACCAGGGCGTCATTATATCGAAGAATTCAAAAATATGATATTTAAATCATTTCGGATTCAATGCGTCATTCGCGTCATCGTTCTTGCGGCCTCAATTTCGTTCATGGTTTATCTTTTTAACTCGTCTCATACGGGTGCGTTGATTCTGATGGTCGGTGGATTGGTCATCGGACAAATTGTGTCATTTATTCGTTATGTGGAAAAAACAAATCGGGATTTAACTCGATTCTTGGAATCGATTAAGTATTCCGATTTTTCCAGTTCATTTTCAAGCCGCGGCCGCGGACGGTCCTATGACTATTTGGCTAATGCCTTTTCGGAGGTGATTGCTCAATTTCACAAAGCTCGCTCAGAAAAAGAACAGCAATATCGTTATCTTCAGACTCTGGTTCAACATATTGGATTGGGAGTTATGTCTTTTGATTCCCAGGGAGATATTGATCTTATTAACAGATCCGCCAAACGGCTTCTTAATATAAGTCACTTAAACAATATAAATAAATTGCAGGAAATATCATCTGAATTGGTTAATGTCTTGAATAATTGCAAGGCTGGTATGAAGACTCTGGTTAAACTCGATAATGGTGAAGAAAGCATGACGCTGGCGATTCATTGCACTGAGTTTAGAATGCGCGACAGATTGCTCAAACTGGTTTCAATGCAAAATATAGAAAGTGAATTGGCTGAGCAGGAAATGGCCGCCTGGCAAAAACTGATTAGAGTTTTAACGCATGAAATTATGAATTCAATCACTCCCATTGCGTCACTGGCCTCTACCGTTCATGATATAATAGAGGAAACCGATTTGGAGGACGGAGAAAATACGGAATTGCCCGTCGATATTAAAAAGGATATTCGGCAGGCCGCCGCGACCATTGAGAAAAGAAGCAAAGGATTATTGCATTTTGTTGACGCTTATCGAAATCTGGCTCGTATTCCCAGGCCAAAATTTGGAATTTTCAAGTTTGAACCATTTCTTGATGGAATTATTAAATTTATGAGGAGTCAGTTTGATCCTGGCGGGATAGAGGTCCAATTGAATGTAGAACCGGACAATCTGCAATTAGTCGCGGATAATGAATTAATTGAACAAGTTATAATTAATCTGCTATTAAATGCGATCGAAGCCCTTTCCGGCACTGAAAATCCCCGAATTTTAATTGAAGCGAAATTGAACAATCGCGGGCGGGTTATTATCGCGGTGGAGGATAATGGCCCGGGATTTGACGATGACATCAAGGAGCGGATATTCACTCCATTCTTCACGACTAAAAAGGAAGGCTCCGGTATCGGCCTCAGTTTATCTCGCCAGATTATGCGTTTACACCAGGGAAGTATTACGGTCCAGTCAACACCTTCCGAAATGACCCGATTTGTCCTCAGATTTTAATTTTCGGTATCACCTGACATCATATTTTAGCATGCGGATAAACGCCCCCGCAAAAGCCAGAATCGTATAGAGGCTAATCAGTCCGGCATTGATGACAACATTCTCCATCCCGCCGCTATAAATAGATTCTTCCGGAACATACTTTGGCATATCGCTGACGCCGATAACATCGTTGGCTTGAGGAACTTGAATGCTAAGTCCCGATTCGCTGGACATCCGAATATTTATTCCGGCCATGCCTCCTCCATTTTCTTTTTGTTTTCTCTCGACGTATTCAATAAATGAGTTACGATACCGGGACATAGACTCATTATACCTGCTCTTGATGCCAATGTCCGTTCCAGCTAAATCCGAAGCAGCCAGTTGATAAGCCGAAGCCGGGGACAGGCGGGATAAATTAAACGCCAATTTCCCTCGAGCGGCTCGACGGCGGTTAAGTTCGTCCAATAGTTTGTTATAATGATTTTCAATATCTTTAATCACTTCTTTCCTCAGGGAATCTTCTTCCTCCATGCGGCGCCATTCGGCCATTTCATCTTGTTCTTTATTCTCGGCATAATATTCGCGAGCCCGTTGTATCATACCTTTGTAAAACAGATCCCATTTATCTTTGGCAAAGGCATCGCGCTGTCCTTCGATTTCAGCCAACCGTGGTACTCGTACAATTTGACCGGCCGTCATGATGCCGACCCGCGGAATTATCAGAACGAATAAAACCCAGAGCATCAGCGAAATTAAAAAGGAGATACTCGAGCGGCGCGTCATTGAAGATATGAAGACACCGAAAACAATGAAAAAGGTAAAGAACAGTCCGGAAACTCCTAAAAATGTTATGAGTTTTATCCAATGTTCAGATGTGAGAGGAACCTGAAATATTATAACAATTAGAAGGCATAATATCGTCGGTATTAAAATTGGAACGACTAATCCGAGCCAGGCTCCGATTATTTTGGCGGTAATGTAATGCGATCTGTTCACCGCATTGGCAAAAAGCAATCGCAACATGCCCTGTTCTCGTTCTCCGCACACGGCGTCATAAGTAAACAGGATCGCAAACAACGTCAAGACGACCTGAACGATAAATGCAAAGTCAACAAAACGAAAGACGGCGAAGATGAGATCGTCAGAATATATGGAGTGTTTTAATTTGACGGAGCCTTCCGGAGAAATTAAAGACCATCGCCCGATATCGTTGCTTAGTCCGGAGACAAAAATCTGCATCGGATCGGGCCGGCGAGAGGCTTTATATTCCAAATTGTGCCAACTGGTTTCTTCGGAAATCTCCTGATTGGCCAAATTGACTCCGGTCTCATATTGCTTAAGCTGCGCCTGATATTCTTTAATGCCGATGGATACGCTGATGAGAAGGAGTAATGAACAGATCCCAAAAGTCGTAAAAAACTTGGGACTCAAGAGTATGGCCTTTAGCTCTTTATGTATCAAATGTTTTAACACAATAATTCTCCCGTGACCTTAGCGAACATCGTATCGCAGAAATGACACAAACGCGCCAACAAAGAAAATGATGTTAAATAGGGACAAAATTCCGATATCAACCATCGCCGCCGACAATGCCTCCTTAAGCGGAATTTGATTAAATGTATATTCCGGAAGTTCGGCGGGATTGATCTGTTCGGGTTCCTCTTCTTCGTCACCGATTCTTATCATAACCATCCGTCCTCCGACCACCATACCGGTTTTTTCATTTATAAAGTCATTATAGACTTTTCTGTAATCCAGGGCTGTTTGGGTGAACCGGTTTTTCAATTCCAATGAGGTACCGGCCAGATTGGCCAGGGCTAAAGAGAGCGATGCTGATGGAGATATTTTTGCCATAGATAAGGCGATTTTTTCCCGCTCCATCTGTTTATTTCTTCGAGTTTCGTTTAAGCGGTCAACCAGTCCATCAATTTTACGGTCTCTTTCTACCGTTAATGAGTCCATAAAGCGATGGAAAATATCCATTGTCTGCTCAATATCGTCCACCGGGCCGGTTTCAAATCCGCTAAGCCGGGTATTAAATTCCTTCCAGGTTTGCCTTGAAAAACTGGCTTTTTGAGCCGCCAATTCATCAACCGAAGGGACATCGACGGCTCTCCCGGCCAGAAGAACGGAAGCTCGCGGTATTATGAGAACGCTAAGAACCCAGATCACTAATAGCATAAGAAATGATGAGGACGAACTCCGACAAAGGGATGATATAAATACTGATAAAGTCAGAAACACACTAAAATAGAGAAGCCCGGTACCAATGATGAGCAATAATCGTATCCAGCCATCTCCCGCCAAAGAAATATCCAAAACCGGCAACAGGAGGCAGCCTATCAAGATGGCCAGAATCAGTGAAATCGTCAGAGTCAGAAACGAGCCGATCAATTTTCCCAGGATATAAGTCGCCCGGGGGACAGCGTTAGCAAAAGACAACCGGAGAGTGCCGTGTTCTTTTTCTCCGCAAATAGCATCATATCCCAACAAAATAGAGAACAAAGAAATAACGACGCCAAAAATAAAACTTAAATCAACAAATCGAAAGACAGCATAAATCGGTTCCTCGTTGAATTTGCTGTCCTGGGCGATTAACTCGCCGCGATGATTCACCTCAATTGTGCGGCCAACATCGTTGGATACTCCGCTGACCAGCGATGCCAGGGGATTAGGGGGGAGAAATACGCGATGTTGTTGAATAGAATACCATTCGGTAAGCCCATCCATCTGCCGCAAATTTTCCGCTTTTGCGGCTTCATATTGTTCCATGCTGATTTTATAGTTGGTCGCCCCGACATAGAATGAAAGCAGAATCAAAACGGCGCAGACGCTGAATGAAATGACAAATTTTAACGACCCGATAATGTCTCGAATTTCTTTTTCGATAATTACTTTTAACATATCAATTACTCCCAATCAGGTCGTCACCATATTTTCATGACCGGCCATGTACCGCATATAGACATCTTCTAAATCCTGCCCGGCCAGTTCAGCAGCCGGCTTCTGCATAATTATCCGGCCTTCTTTCATTATCGCGATAGTATCGGCTACTTCCCAAGCGCGAAAAATATCGTGAGTGGACATCAGAATTGTTTTGCCTTCGTCGCGGAGTTGGCTTAGCAGGCGGATAAACTCGAATCCGGCCTTGGGGTCCAAACCCGAAGTCGGCTCATCCAGAAGAATAATCGGGGCGCCTTTGAGAATAGCGATAGCGATACCGCACTTTTGTCTCATCCCTTTGGAAAACCCGCGTAAACGCTTATCGTGAACCTCCTCTTCCAGACCGACCCGGAGTAATACTTTTGAATAATCATCACGCGTGCAGTCGTTTTTGCCTCCCAGTTTGGCAAAGAAATCGAGGTTTTGCAGGGCCGTAAAATTGCTATAGAGCATGACGTTTTCCGAAACGAACGACATCAGATTCTTGACTGCCAGAGGATCCTTATGCGACGCGATTCCGTTGACCAGGGCTTCACCTTCGGTAGGTTCTATGAAATTAAAAAATAGATTGATAGCCGTCGTTTTTCCCGATCCGTTGCCCCCGAGCATAACGAATATTTGTCCCGGGTTGACCGAGAAATTAATATGATCCAGAGCCAACACTCCATCTTCATATCGTTTGGTCAAATTGACCGCCTGCAAGCGAGGCTTCTGCGCTGAGATGTCGATATCACTCATTTTATTCTCCTAAGCATTATTATTATCTGCGAGATAGTCGGACGCCATAAAACACTATTCCGCCCACAAGACCGACGACAAGAACCATTAGAATAGCGATTCCAAAAATATTCGTTTCTGATTTAATCTCGACTGAGACGGTCTTGTCGTCGCTGGTTACCGGTTGATTATCAGACATACCGCTGGTTTTAACGCGCACTTCATATTTGCCGGTTGAAGCATCGGAAGAAGGTGTAAAGGTCAGGCGTATTCGTTTTTCCTCATCAATTTCCAGCGACTCAATTAATGACGGCCGGATATCCTTGGTCCAATTGAGAGGCATATCGGTCTCGATGCGGATATTATCCAAACGACGGCTGCCTTCATTGATAATGTCGATATACATTTCCACCGCCTCGTCGGGCATGATAGCATGATATAGTTGAGGCGCCCTGACAAGCAGCTTGCCTTTGCCTCGGGGTACTAATTCAAGCCGAACGAATCCGATATCAAGATTATTAATTTCGTCCATTGTCCAGAAGCGCGTGCGCAGATCGGGTATATCTCTCAGCTTATCACGAGGCAGGACAAGGACAAAGAAGCTGATTGGCTTGTCCATATTTACCTCGTCAGTAGGGCGATTCGGCAAAGTAATCTCCAATGAGGCCTGCTTGCTGCGAGACGACTGCGTGAATTTCACCTGGCTCAAACGTGCCTGACCGGATTTATCTTTGAATACGCGGCCGATTTGGCGGGGGAGATTGACAACTTTCAGGCTGAATGTGTTTTCTGAACTGCTGTATAGTTCAAGACTTAAATCATAGGCAGCAGCGCCTCCCAGTTCAACTTCCTGGGAGAATTGCTCCGACTGAACCGCGACGCGATTGACAGTAACGTCCTTTTGCAGAAATATTTTCATCTCGCGCTGGGAGCCGTTGCTGTAAATAATGAACACTTTAACGGCATCGAGGTCCTGCAATAATTCAAAATCGATTTCTACCGGTTCGCCAAATCGCAAAACCGGAATTTTTATCTCATATGGCTGACTGATGATTGCGTTTTCGTCATTGAGAAGGGATACATATACATTATTAATCACATCGGGCTGGAGTGATCGGAATAATTCATCATCGATCTCGAGCAATTTCTGAAATTCTGCGCTCCCGCCTGAGGGATTGGTCAATGTCAAACGCACCTTTTTCTCACCGGTCGCGCTTTGGTACTTTATCGCTTTTGATACGGTTACATACTGTTCTTCGAATAGTACCGCCAAAAGTGACTGATGGTAGTTGACCTCGGCGTCGGAATAAAATGATCGCGCTCGTTCCAGTTCCTGATTTGAAATCAATTTATGGTCAAACAATTCCTGTTGTCTGCTAAATTCTGCGCGGGCAGCATCATGAGCTTCCTTAGCTCGTTTGAGCCCCAAAAGCCGATACCTGTCATCGCGCTGATTAAATGGATTATAAGCCTGCCCGGATACAATTGAACTCATCAATAGCAGGCAGATAAAACTTAATAGTATATAACGAGTAGTGGTAACCATTGGATGCCCTTTTAGTTTTCTTGTATCACGGTTCGAGATTTAATCTCCGGTTTTTCAAAAGTAATCGTAAACGGGTTGTCTGCCCGCGTCCCCTCGAAAGATATTTTTTCTCCGGGTTTGAGGCCTTCAAATTTTTCCAATAGCTGCTTGGCCGATGTTACCGAAGTTCCGTTTACTTTTGTGATGATATCGTCTTTTTCAAAACTTAGCCCCTCTTCCGTCGCCGGAGCTTTGTACATTACTTCGGATACGACAACTTTGTCATTTTCATCATCTATATATATTCCCAGCCCCATTAGAGGCAACCCCGAGCCT
Source organism: Candidatus Zixiibacteriota bacterium (assembly GCA_036480375.1). Taxonomy (NCBI): domain Bacteria; kingdom Pseudomonadati; phylum Candidatus Zixiibacteriota; species Candidatus Zixiibacteriota bacterium. Next base: position 24,404 of record JAZGGI010000018.1, on the reverse strand, counting down.
CCCTCTGAAACTCCGCCCGGGGTCCCGATTACCACCCTTCTTTGCCCCGGTTGAACGGAACTGGCGTCGGGTTTATCAAACGAAACAATCATCATATCCTTTCCCCGTTTGATACCCATTTTGACCGGCTCCCCCTCGGCGATGCTCGCATATTTATCCTCAATATCTTTTATACTCTTGAGTCTTTTACCATTCATCATGGCAATTATATCACCTTTTTGGAAATCAATATCCTGATATTCCTTGGGGCGGGCGTCGGCCGGTAACAATAAATCAATGACCAGTTGTTCACCATCCAATTTTATCAGACAGCCAATTTCCTGCAGAAAAAAGGCGTCTCCATCGCCTAAATCAATTTTCACCATTTGCTGAGCCGGAGATATTTCAAACATAATTGTTGTGACTCCCAGTATAATTAGGATTGCAAAAAGTATTTTAATTCGCCGCATCGTTCACTCCTCCATTCGATCTAATGCTATAGTTTAGCATACACCAAAGATAATAAAATGTTTTGTTAAGATATGTTAGGTTTTGTTAATATATGTTAATGGAGTAGAATTTGCACGGATTTACCGTATAATAGGAATATGAAGTTGTCTAATAAAACCGTGGGACTGATCATCGCGTTGATTGTGGGAGCTCTGTCCGGTTTAGTCGTTCTGCAAATTATGCTTCTTAACTACGCTATCGATCTCAAGAAGCAGGCTTTCCGGCGCAACGTCAATGCCTCAATGGCGTTAGCGACGCAGAAGCTCATTACCAACGAATTAATCGATTTTACTCTTTTTCAAAGGAATGTTGAAGATTCAATAAGCATTCAAATTAACGGTGTAAATTCTGACAGCTTAGACAATCATGTAATTTCCGAAAAGGCGATAATCCGGGCCAAAAGGTTCGGTGCTGATTCGATTAAATGCATTGATCAATATCGGATTGATAACGGAGTTTTGAGTTATCCCGTCCGTGTCCCTCAACGAATGACCATATATAGTTATAACCTTGATGAAGGCATGGATCAAATCGTCGTCGATACGTTTTTGCAGGAAGGCGAATACCGTCTTAATCTGGAAGATCACCTCCTTAATCGTGGACGGTTTCTGGTCAAGATCGTATCGGACAGCAGTTCGGCTACGTTGCATTGGTCTGACGGAGTTATGGGTGAGATATCGCAGGAAATTGTCGCCGATTCGGGTCATGAGCTAATACTTGTAAATATCATGCGAGAATTTATGAGTGGCAGCGGAAATGATAAATTAGATTTACCTGATCCAAAACTTTTGGATTCTTTGATCTCTCAGAGTTTAAGGGAATACGATATTGATCTTGAGTATTCATTTGGGATTTTTGAATCCCGAGGCGATTCGCTGGTCATGCTACATTCCGAAGAGCATAAAAATGAGTTACTAAATACCAACTTTCGATCGCAACTTTTCCCGATGGCGCCTTTTATGATCGGTAATGAATTACGATTATATTTTCCCGGTCAAAGAGCCTTTTTATGGTGGGAGACCGGCCCCATTTTCTTTTTAACATTTGCCTTCATGCTCGTCATTATAGGTTGCTTTGCTTACACGATTAGAACGATTATCCGCCAGAAGAGATTTTCAACGCTTATGGTAGATTTTATTAATAATATGACTCATGAATTCAAAACGCCAATCTCGACCGTGAAACTTGCCTGCGAAGCCATTACCCGAACCGATATCATCGGTCAGAAAGAAAAAGTGTTGCAATACAGCCGGATGATTCAAAGCGAGAATCAAAGGATGAGTAGTCAGACCGAAAAGATTTTGCAGATGGCGGTACTGGAAGAGGGTGAAGTTGATCTCAACTTAGAAAATGTGAACGTCCATGAGATTATTCTGGCCGAAGTAGGTCGGGAAGCGTTGCGCATAGAGCACAGGAAAGGAAAAATCGAGACATCACTCAAGGCCGAAAGAAATATCATCGCTGCCGATCCGATTCACCTGGCGGGTATTATAAGGAATTTGTTGGACAACTCTTCCAAATATTCTCCTGATATTCCAATAATTAACGTTTCCACTCGGAATCGAAAAAATTATATTCAAATTAGTATCTCCGATAAAGGCCGCGGAATCAGTAAAGCGGACGCCGGGCTGGTTTTTGACAAGTATTTCCGTGTCCCCTCCGGAGATGTGCATGATGTCAAAGGATTCGGCCTCGGTTTGAGTTATGTTAAACTAATGACCGATGCGATGAACGGCATGGTTGAACTCAAAAGCGAACTCAATAAAGGCACCGTAATAACGCTTGTTTTTCCGACGATTGATGCTGAGGCGGGTAGGCATGAGCCAGAAAACTGAAATTCTCCTTTTGGAGGATGATGCCAATTTTGGATTAATTCTCAAGGAACATTTGCAGATGCAGGGTTTTGGAGTCACCCTGTGTGTGAATGGCGCCGAAGGTTGGGGAAAATTCCGTGATAACTCTTACGACCTATGCCTGGTTGACGTAATGATGCCCAAAATGGACGGCTTCACCTTCGCACGCAAAGTTCGCGATATGGATCAAGACATCCCCCTTGTTTTTCTGACGGCCAAATCTCTAACTGAAGACAAAATAAAAGGTTTCGGAATAGGGTGCGATGATTATATAACCAAACCGTTTAGCATCGAAGAACTCCTTTTGCGCCTGCGGGCCATCATGAAACGAGTAAACGCTCGGGAAAGTGACAATAAGCGAGTGCATTTCAAAATCGGGAAATTTTCATTCGATTATAATCGGAGCGTTCTAATACTTAACGATAAAGAAAGAAAGTTGACTCCCAAGGAAGCTGATTTATTGCGCCTTCTATGTCTCAACCTTAATAAAACCCTTGACCGAAATGAGGCGCTAAGAAAAATCTGGGATACGGAAAACTATTTCAGTGGTCGCAGCATGGACGTTTTTATTTCTAAATTGCGAAAATACCTCAAAGATGATCCCAGAATTGAAATAATGGGAATTCACGGAAAAGGTTTTCGTCTGATCGTGAATGAATGAGATTCCGGTCGCAATATCTAAATTGCTATCCAAACGCAACTTAATTATAGATTTTGCGTAAATTATCCCGTGATTGACTGAGCCGATGCCAAATTCTTGCGTTTCATTCTATTGCATGATAAAACAATTAGTCTTTATCGGCAATTGGTTGTCTTATTTTTGAGACTGATTAAAAATGCAGAAAAATAGAATTAACATTGTAAGCGACTTGCCAAATGAAACTAATCGGTTAAATTCTGGTCTAATAAGTTAGAGATGTTTACGGGTTTTTTCATCCGGGCGAACTATTTGAGGCAACATGGAAATTAGAATAAATAATCTGACAAAACAATATCCGGGCGGTAAATTTGCTCTACGCGACGTGGACCTGACGATTAAGAGTGGATTATTCGGACTTTTGGGACCTAACGGAGCCGGCAAAACGACTTTAATGAGTATTCTGGTTACTCTTCTAAAACCCACCCAGGGCGATATTAAAATAAATGAGATGGACCTACAGAAGGAACGGCGAGAGATTCGCCGCTTAATCGGTTATTTGCCTCAGGGATTTAGTACTTTCGCAAAAATCGCCGTCTGGGAATTTCTTGATTATGCGGCCCGGATGAGCGGCGTCAAAAAAAAGAAAGAGCGACTCGAAAAGGTCGATAAACTGCTGGATGAAGTCGGCCTTTTTGACGTTCGTGACCGCAAAGCGAGTAAACTGTCGGGCGGCATGAAAAGACGGTTGGGTATTGCCCAGACCCTCATCGGAGATCCGCAAATTTTAGTTGTGGACGAACCGACCGTAGGTCTTGATCCCCAGGAGCGTTTAAGATTCAGGAATCTGATGGCCGATTTATCCCACCGAGATATAATTATTCTATTATCGACTCATATTGTGGGGGATATTTCATCCACCTGTCATGATATGGCACTTCTTAACGCCGGCAAAATAATCTACAACGGCTCGCCGGATAAATTAATAGACAATACCAAGGGAAAAGTATGGCGAGTTTATGTCGACGGGCAGGAGCTTGATAAATTTAAAGAGAAATATCCCGTTATTTCCGCAATTCCCGCCGAACACGGTTATGAGTTGCGTCTGGTTGCGAAGGAAGTTGTGGAAAAAGATGCCGAACCGGTTGAGCCTAACTTCGAAGATGCTTATATTTATTTCATGCAAACCAGCGGATGTGATATGGATTTGGAGGCATCAGATAATGGCTGGTAAACGGAGAAAAGGCGCATGCTGAATATATATGCTATAAGATGTGTCGCCTGGTATGAAGCCAAGCTACTGTTCCGCTCGTGGGCATTCAGAATCTTTTCCATTTTAGGCATAGTCATATTATTCGGTATATGTGTGGGTATGGGCACCAAAATCGGCGGAATGCCTCACTTTATGCGTGCTTTGGGTGGTTCTCTTCTCCTGGCCAATCTAAAAATGCTCAATATTTATCAAGGAATAATAGCGGCCTTTATGGCAACCGAGTTTTTAAAGCGCGATAGAAAACACGATACTTCACAGGTTATCTTTACCCGCTCCTTTTCAAATATAGATTATCTCCTTGGAAAGTTTTTGGGCATTATCGGCGTTTTCTCCGCACTGAATGCCGTTATAGTACTCATGACATTTTTCTTTGACGCTTTTTTATCGCAAGCGGCCTTTGCTTGGGAACCTTATTTCTGGTTTCCGCTTTTGGTAAGTCTGCCGACCTTAATATTTGTAATCGGCGGATCGGTTTTACTGGTAACTCTATTTCGCAGCCAAGCCGTTGTCTTCGTTGCGATGCTTGGATTTTCATTATTATCGCTGATTTATTTGGGGCGTCACTTCTTTTTCATTTTCGATGCTTATATGCTCTATCAACCCCTGGTGTTTTCCGGATTTGTAGGATTGGGTAACTGGACCGATCTGTTTCTCTTGAGGGGGGCGTACTTTATTCTCGGATTGGGGATGTTTTTCATTTCGGTATTTATGACCAAACGATTAAAACAATCGAATTTTGCCAATGCGGCCGCTCTCGTGATTTCGATCGTATGTTTGGTCTCATCTGTCTTACTCGGAACGACCTACCTGAATTCAAATTACCAGAGTCGGGAATATAGACAAAACTTGAAGTTACTATCCCAAAGCGCTCCGAATACATCTACTGTTAGTATCCTGGAAAATTCGCTTGAGATCGATTGGAACGGCAGTATTGTATCCGGGCAGTCAACATTGAGGGCCGCCAATAAGAACGAATCCAGCATGGATTCACTACTGTTTTCACTAAATCCGGGATTGAAAGTCGCGTCAATATCAATTTCCGGAGAGGAGATTGAGTTTTCACAGGATAGATTTCTGATTTGGGCTAAACCTAATATGCCATTAGATCTGGGAGAGACAATTTCAGTCGAAATTGAGTATTCAGGAACGATTGATGATCGTTATTGTTATCTTGATTTGCCCAATGACAAACTTGAATCGGAATACAGCCTGTGGCTTTTTCGAATACCCAAGTATTATTCATTTGTAACTGACAGGTATTTGCATTTGACTCCGGAGAGCGGATGGTATCCCGTTGCAGGTCTTCAGCCGGGAACGGCCTTTCCCAATTCGCCCGCGAGAGATTTCACCAAATTTAATCTCTCCGTCTCGACTCCCCCCGGATTAACGGCAATCTCTCAAGGGAAAGTCTCTACCGAAGAAAAGAACGGACGGACGGACTACTCTTTTACGCCTGTTAAATTACTGCCTCAGATTTCTCTAACCGTCGGCGAATATGAACGGCGTTCGCTGACCGTGGAGGATGTTGAATATTCTCTATATACTCTGCCCGGGCACGATTATTATATGGAATATTTCGACCAATTGAGCGATACAATGGCGACACTTATTACGGAACTGAAAAACGAATACGAAGTTCATTTGGGCTTGGAATATCCATATGAAAAATTCAGCCTGGTCGAAGCCCCGATTCAGTTTTACGCTTATAATCGGTACTGGACAATAGGTCAGGAAACAGTACAACCACAGGTTGTATATTTAACAGAAATGGGGACTGCCAATTCCGGATGCGATTTCAGGATGATGCGCCGTAGTACAACCCGATCGCAGGAACGAGCCAATCAACTGGAAGATCCCAAAGTAATTCAGGCCACATATCTAAACTACTTTGCCAAGATTGATCTCCTTGGATTTCTGGAAGGAATGCGCGGCCTGGCGCGGCACGAAAACGTCGATATCCGGTTTCGGATACTACCCAATTTCATCTCTTTTATGACGAACATCCATTCCGATAAGTGGCCGCTCTTGAATTACGCCTTCGAATCATATTTTGAAAATCGCATCAAACCTCCGTCGCAAACCCGATGGCGCAGTTGGCGAGGCTTAACCGAGCAGGAAAGAGCCAATCTGGCACTAAAAGAATTTTCTTTAAATGAACTTATTTCAACTTCGGACGTGAAAGATGAAACGGTTCATGCGGCCGTTAAATCAAAAGGCTTAAGTCTGTTATCGCTACTTGAAGCAAGATCGGTTAATGATGAATTTACCAACGAAATAAACAATTTCGTTAAGGCTAACAGTTTTCAAAATGTCACCGATTCCGGGCTTTTGGCCTTCGCCTCCGAGGCGGGGAGTCCTGATTTTTCGTCTGATATTGAAACCTGGTACCGGGATACGACTCTGGCCGGATATATTTTTGAAGATATTGAAAGCTACAATATTATCCATGATGAACGAACTAAGACCCAGGTGAAATTTAAGGTCACCAATCCTACCGATGTTGACGGTCTTATCAAGATTAGTTTGCGATATCAGAGACAGGAAGCGAATTTTGGCCCCTGGTGGGCGCGTATGCAACAGCAATATGATTACTCGCAAATGTACTATATCCCGGCTCAAACGCTGCGAGAAATCGGATTTATTATCGACCAGCCCCCGTCGTCAATGACTATCGATACCTATGTTTCCCGGAATATACCGGCCATTCTGAACCATCCATTTCGCGATCAACAAATGCGCCGTAAAGAAGCGCCGGTTGAAAAAGATTCTTTAATGATTCTTGTAGATAATGATAGCGATTCGGACGGAGATTATCTTGTTGATAATGAAGACCCCGGTTTTACTATAATAGGGATTATTCCCGAAAACTGGCTGAGACGCAATCTCCGCGAGCTTTTTGACATAGGCGAGATTGAAGACCCTTACGTTGGGATACGTTCCTGGGACGCGCCAGGCATTTGGCTCCCGACAACCGGGCAAAAATTCCATGGCAAGTTCATTAAGTCGGCGATGCATAAGAAGTCCGGCACCGGGGAAAACAAAATCGCCTGGGAAATTGATTTGGATGCGTCCGGTGATTTTGATGTTTATTTCTATTTTGAGGATGAAAGCTATGAGCGTTGGTGGGGACATCGGAACAGGAATAGAAATCGAGATATGGGTGAAAAACAGTTTTTTGTTTATCATGAGGACGGCGTCGATAAAATTCTTCTTGATCTGGACGATGCCGAAGAAGGCTGGAACTATTTGGGGACTTATCGCCTGCCTGCCGGCTCCAATAAAATTGAGATGACCGATAAAAACCGTACCCAGGTCGTTACTGCCGACGCGATCAAATGGGTCAAGCGTTAATTAGACTTTATCGCCTTTAAGAAGGTTATGGGAGAATAAATAATGTCAAAAGTGATAACTTGTATTGCTATCAGAAAGATTATTCAAACGACAATTCTCCTCTTGATAGCGATCTTTTTCCTATGGGGATTATCCGGTCAGGTTGCGGCGATAGAGCTGACTCTGGAACAGGCTCTCGAAATGTCTATGACCAAAAGCCCAACGATAATAAATACTCGCTTAAATCTGGAAAGGAGCGAAAGAAACCTGTGGGCACAGCAGGCATCATTAAAATCGCAGTTTAATCTGACGGTGACTCCATTTCGGTTTTCAAAAGACCGGGTTTTTGATGATCGCTTTTCCCAATATTACACTATAGAACAGACCAGTTCAGCGGCACGCTTGTCAATTCTACAGCCGATTAAATGGACCGACGGTACCCTGCGAATTGTTGAAGATTTCGATTGGCGGGAATCGTCCAGTTCGTTGACCGGAACGGTAAAAGACAGATCGTATAGAAATTCGCTTTATTTAAGTCTTAATCAGCCTCTCTTTACTTACAATCGTACTCAGATGCGAATTAAAGAGCTCGAGTTGGCTCTGGAAAACGCGCAATTGAATTTCGCCATCCAACGCCTACAAATTGAGCGCCAGGTCACTCAGGAATTTTTGAACCTGTATTTCAGGCAGAGAAGCGTTGAAATATCAAAAGAAGAATTAACCAACGCCACGGAAAGTTATGAAATTATAAAAAGCAAAGTCGAAGCGGGTATTTCGGCCGAAGAAGAGCTTTTTCAAGCTGACTTAACTCAGGCCAACAGCCGGGCTTCGCTCGAAAACAGCCAAATTCAATTTGAAAATTCTCTCGACAATTTCAAGATACTCCTCGGCATGTCTCTTGACGAGGATTTACAGGTTTTGGCTAATATAGAAAAATTGCTCGTCGATGTCGATTTGATGAAAGCTCTGAATTATGGCCTGCAAAATCGGATGGAATTGAGGCAGAGGGATATAGATATTCAATATGCCCTTGATGATTTGATTCGAGCCGGTTCTGAAAACGAATTTTTGGCCAGTGTGGATTTGACTTATGGAATTGTTGGCACCGATAGCTTATTTGGAGATATATATCGCTCACCGACGCGCAATCAAATGGTCGAAATAAGGCTTAATATTCCTCTTTTTGATTGGGGCAAGAAGAAGCATCAAATGGAGTCGTCTCGGAAACGTGTCGAACAGCAGCGGATATCGGCTGATGAGGAACAAAAGCAGATAAAATATCAGATCCGCCAGGCATACCGCAATCTCTTAAATCAGAACACACAAATTGAAATCGCGGAAAAAAATGTAGTCAACGCTCGGCGAACATATGAAATTAATCTCGAGAGATATCGCAACGGAGATCTATCCTCAAAAGATATAGAGTTTTATCAAAACCAGTTATCACGAGAACAGCTTAATGAAATCGCGGCCCTGATTAACTATCAGGTAGCCTTGTTGGATTTGAAAATCAGGTCGCTATGGGATTTTTCCAAAAATCAGCCTGTAATCGCTTTGCAATAGGAGAATTGACGTGAAACGAATATTAAAATACGCATTGGTTCCTGCTTTAATACTTTTTTTTATCGGATGCGAACCGGAAGGCCCGGAAATCGACGTGGAATCTCAGGTTCCCGTCAGGGTTGAGGATGTGAAATTCAAGAAAATTCAGGAATTTGCCTATGCGACCGGAACGGCTAAGGCTGTCAATGAAGCGGATATGACAACCCTTCAGCAGGGAGCCTATGTTTTGCAAAAAAATCCTCGGACGGGGGAATATTTTGCGATGGGTGATCACGTTGAGCAATACGACACTATTATAAAACTGATTAATCCGGAATTGGAAAACCAAATCGGAATTGAAGCCGAGAAACTCAATTTTGAGATATCCAAACGCGAATTCGATAAACAAAAAAGTTTGTACGACAAAGGCGGTGTAACACTGACGGAATTAACCAACGCCGAGCGCAACTATATTAATGCTGAATACGCTTACGAAAACGCGAAAATTCAACTCCTCAAAATGAACGTCATGGCTCCCTTTGATGGCATAATTGTTGATTTACCCTATAATAGCCCGATGACTCTGGTTACCGCTGGTACCGCTCTTGGGAAAGTTATGGATTACTCCAGGCTCTATTCGGAAGTTACTCTTCCGAGCAAAGAATTGGGGGCCGTTTTGCCCGACCAGGAAGTACTGGTAACCTCATATGCCAGCGATGAAGACACCGCATATGGCGTCGTTACTCAGGTTTCGCCGGTTCTCGATCCAACCAGCCGAATGTTTAAGGCCCTGCTTGAGATTGATAATGAGAATTTATCTTTACGCCCGGGGATGTTCGTTCAGGCCAATATAATCGTCAAGGAAAGAGATTCAACCCTTGTTATCCCCAAAAATGTTATCATCGAGCGGCGCGGATCCAAGACTGTTTATGTTGTTGAAAAATCAATCGCGGTAGAACGTCGACTGGAAACGGGATTGGCCAATCAGGAAGAAATTGAAATATTAAACGGATTAAAAGAAAACGATCGATTGGTCGTCGAGGGATTTGAAACTCTACGCAATCGTTCTCGGGTAAAGATCACCAAATAAATTGCGGGCGCAAAAATAATGTACAAACTTACACGTTTTTCAGTTAAATATCCAACGACCATTATGATGGTAGTCTTGGCGGTCCTGCTTCTGGGGTATATTTCCTTTACCCGACTTGGCGTCGATTTGCTTCCCGAGCTTAACAGCCCTCGTTTATTTGTGGAAATCGGCGCCGGGGAGAGACCTCCCGAGGAAATTGAGGAGCAATATGTATCCCAACTTGAGGCGGTCGCCGCTCGCGGGCGCAAGGTCGAAAACGTATCCTCAATATCCCGCGTCGGACGGGCGCTAATCACGGTCGAGTATGCCTGGGACGCAGATATGGATGAGGCTTTTCTGGATTTACAGAAAGCTATCGCCGATTATTCTCAGGTGTCGAATGTCGATGAAATTTCGGTCAGCCAGCATGATCCCAACGCTGTCCCGGTTGTCACGGCCATCTTTTCACATTCCGAAATCAAAGATCTGGATAAACTGCGCCAGACGGCCGAAAATAATATCTCCAATGAGCTTATACGCTTACCCGGTGTGGCCGAAGTTGACATCATCGGCGGAAGACGTCGTGCGGTCGAAATTAAAACCGACGCTTTCACTCTTGAGGCCTATGGAATTTCCCTTGATCTTTTAGCCGGTCAAATCCTCTCATCCAACCGCAATATGACTGGCGGATCAATTGTCGAAATGGGGCGAAGATATGTCATCAGGGGCGTCGGTGAGTTCTATGATAAGGATGATATTGAGAATTTAATTGTTTCTTATAAATCTCCCGATGGTAATCAGGCTGCAAACACAGCTGACCGGGTACCCATTTACTTACGTGAAGTCGCGACCGTTGAATTCGGTCTTAGCGACCCCGAAAATATCGTTCGTCTCAATGGTCAGAAATGTCTGGCCCTCGAGGTTTACAAAGAAGCTCGCTCAAATACAATTGATGCCGCGGCGGCGGCTCTTGAGCGATTGGAGGAGCTCAATACCGCTTTACCGGGATACGAATTAACCATTATTCAGGACCAGGCTCGTTTTATTCGCTCGGCCGTAACCGAAGTCGGACAGACCGGAATTTTTGGAATTCTCCTGGCCGTTATTGTTCTATATGTATTCCTGAGGAGAATCGGCGTTACGGCCGTTATTAGCTTTGCCATTCCCATTTCTGTCGTAGCGACTTTTAACCTGATGTACTTCAATGATCTCTCATTGAATATAATGACATTGGGAGGTCTCGCCCTCGGGGCCGGGATGCTGGTCGATAACGCCATTGTCGTCGTTGAAAATATCTTCAGGCATCTCGAGGATGGCAAATCTTTGACAGATGCCGCAATTCATGGAGCGGGGGAGGTCGGCAGCGCCATCACCAGCTCAACCTTGACGACTATCATTGTCTTTTTGCCGATTGTATATTTGCATGGAGCCGCCGGTGAGTTATTCCGGGAGCAGGCATGGACGGTGGCATATTCACTGATTTCGTCTCTGTTCGTCGCCCTGGCCGTCATTCCAATGTTATGTTCGAGACTACTCAAAAAGCGACAAACTTATACTGTAAAGCAGACAATTACTTTTTCCTCATACGGGAGTTTTTTGGAAAAAGTTATTGTCCGGCGTGGGCAAGTCATAGCAATCGGATTTGTCCTTGTTGTCATCTCCATCATTTTAATCCCAATCGTAGGCAGTGAGTTTATGCCTCGTGCCGACCAGGGTGAATTATCGATTAATCTCGCCCTGCCCGAAGGAACCAGTTTAGAGAGAACCGAAGGCGCCGTTAGAAATATCGAGAATATCCTCATGCAGCAATTTGAAAATAATATCAGCCATATATATTCGCGAGTCGGCCCCGGGGGAGCGGCCGACCTCGAAATCGATGCCTTAGCCGATGAGAATAACGCCGTAATAAACATTCTTCTTAATCGCGAAGTACCTAATTCATCAGAAAGAGTTATTGCCGGTATAAATCAAATTCTAACCGGACTGCCGGATATTGAAGCCCGACTGGTTATCGAACAGACCGCCTTGCGTTCCACCCTCGGCACAGAAACGGAACCGATGGTAATCGAAATTAAGGGGCAGGATTTGGATCTTTTGGAAGAACTGGCCGACACCGTTCAGCAAAGAGTTATCGCCATCGCCGAGCTTAAAAACATTGAAACCAGTTTTCAGGAAGGTCGCCCGGAGATAAATCTGCAGATAAATAGAACCATGGCATCCGAATTCGGACTTACTCCGCAGTCAATTGGCTCGCAATTAAAGGACGCTCTCAGCGGTCGTGATGCCGGGCAGATAAATCATCAGGGTGAATATACCGATATTAAATTACTACGCCCTGATATAACTCTGACCGAACTCGAAGGCCTGTTATTGGAAACATCTTCAGGACGTCAGGTTCGGGTTGACGAGATATCCCGAATTGAGCAGACATATTCCCCGCGCGAAATTATCCGAAATAATCAAACCAGAATCGCGCGAGTAACGGCCCATATCACTAATGATATTTCATTTGATAAAATCGCCGCTAAGGTAAAAGAATCGTTAAGAACGATTGCGCTCCCGCCGGAGTATTCGATTGCCGTCACCGGTGAAGAAAAATTGCGCCAGGAAGCCTTTGGAAATCTGCGCTTCGCGCTTTTGCTGGCGATAATTCTGGTTTATATGGTGATGGCTTCTCAATTCGAATCGCTTCGTCATCCCTTTGTTATACTGCTCACGATACCCCTGGCGGGAGTCGGAGCAGTACTTCTGTTGTTTGTTCTCAATATGCCGTTTAACGTCATGTCGTTTATCGGAATCATTATGCTGGCCGGAATCGCCGTAAACGACTCAATCATTCTGGTAGATCGCATCAATCAAAACCGCCGAGCCGGGCTTGAGTTACTGCCTGCCATAATAAACGCCGGACAAACTCGCATTAGGCCAATTATAATGACAAGTGTGACGACCATTCTTGCGCTATTGCCGCTCACGATAGGAATTGGAGAAGGGGCATCACTCCGGGCGCCGATGGCGGTCGCCGTTATCGGCGGACTGTTCACTTCAACGGCTTTGACCCTGATTGTCATCCCTGCGGTTTATTATATTCTGGCCGGAAAAGTATCAACTATTGATCTGAAGACTGAGCAAGAAACAACATGATCGCGTTTATTATTAAGCGGCCGGTCTTCACGGCAATGTTAATAATCGGGTTTTGCCTTCTGGGCATTATCTCATATAACCGCTTGCCGGTTGAACTGATACCCTTTGCCGAACTTCCCATGCTAATCGTCCAGGTCGGCGGCGCCCGAGACGCTGATCCGCACTACCTCGAACAACAAGCCGTCATTCCTCTCGAAAACTCCATTGCCGGGTTGGCTGATATTGAAACAATTGAATCGTACATCGATCGTTCCCGGGCGACCATATTTGTCTATTATACTGAAGACGTCAATTACAAATACGCCTATCTGAAATTGCAGGAGAGAGTGGAATCAGCCTCGGCTGAACTGCCGGGCGGTTTTTTCGCCCGGGTATGGAAAGTCGATACCGAGCAATTAGCTAATATGTTTATGACCCTTCAGGCCCGGGGGGAAGGCAGTCTCGATCAAATCCGAGAGATTGTTGACCGCAAAGTTATCCCGGAATTTGAGCAGATCGACGGCATTGCCAATATTGAAGTTTATGGTGGAAGACAACGTTCGATTGAAATTCGCCTTGATGAAAGCGCTCTGCGATCTCATAATCTCACTGCGTCTCAAATCTCATCGAAGATTTCGGAAGGTTCATCGGGGCGTCAGTACTTGGGGCAGGTCGTAGAAGGTAATCGAGAGTTCTTCGTTAATCTTGAATCTGATTACACTTCGATTAGTAATCTTGAAAATCTGATTATCAAAGAACAGGGCCCGGTTCTCTTAAAACATCTCGGTACGATTATTGACGGCGGGGCGGAGGAAGAATCAATCTCGCGTATTAACGGCATGGAAGCGATTTCCATCACTCTGGTTCGTGACCAGCAGACTAATTTGCTTAGCCTCTCGCGGGAAACCCGCGATATTATCGAATCATTAAATGACCGCTTGGAATCCGATGGTATTGTCCTGGCTATTCAGACCGATGCCGCTGAACCGATCGTGGAGAATATCGAAATTATAAAATTGCTGGCTCTTGTCGGCGGCATCCTGGCTATTGTCGTATTATGGATTTTTCTTCGCAATGTACCATTGGTATTAGTGGTAGCGCTTACTATTCCGATTTCGGTAATGATCGCGCTGAACTTTTTCTATGCCTTCGACATATCCATTAATACCTTAACCCTGGTTGGCCTGGCGGTTGCCCTGGGTATGCTTCTTGACAATAGCATTGTCGTTATGGAAAATATCTATCGTCACGCCGCTCACGGCAAATCGGCATGGGATTCGGTGTTGACGGGTACCAAAGAAGTCTGGCGCGCAGTTTCCGCGGCAACGCTAACTACGGTAGCCATTTTTTTGCCCTTCATATTCTCTGACAATTTCCTGGTTCGCACGATTGGGAAGCATGTCGGAGTGTCGATTATCTCGGCTCTCCTGGTTTCGCTGGCAATCGCCTTTTTGCTTATACCCTCGTTTACCTATCGTATCCTGAAAAATAAAAGGGAAAAACAAAAATCCATATTCACCAGAATGTCCCAAATCAATCGACAGATGCAAATTTATACTCTGCTATTGAAATCGTGTCTGCGTTTCCCTGCTCGAACAATCTTAATCGGAACGACCGTATTTTTCCTGAGCGTAATTATCTGCCTCGCTTTGAGTATAAATATTCCTTCCGAGGTCGAACTGGATGAGTTTACCCTCTATGCGACCATGCCGGCGGGAACGACTTTGGAATCATCGGATGAACAAATACTCGAGATGGATACGCGCCTCTCGGAAATTCCGGAAATTGAGGAAAGACGAGCCAATATTGAGGAAGAGGTTTCGACTATTACTTTTCAATTAGTCGAGGATTACAAAGATATTGACGATCGGGATCTGAACGCGATAAAATCAGATATTTTGGAGAAACTCGAAGGTGCCTACCGCCGTATTGATTTCTCCTATAATCAACCCGTATCCAACGTTCGTTATCGCAGAGGCGGTGGAGGAGGCATGGGGCGTGCGGGACGGGCTTTTGAGCGGCTGTTGGGAATCGGTTCCAGCGAGGAACGAGTGGTCGTCAAGGGTCAGGATATGGCTCTATTAACAAGCATTGCCGACGATATTCTGTTTAATATCGAAAATCTTTCCACCGTCCGGAGAGCGAATCTGTCGGTGTCTCAGAGACAACCGGGAATTGACTTATTATTCGATAAAACCGCTCTGAGCCATTTCAATGTTAGAACAACTTCCATTATGTCTGAACTGGCCGGATTCCAGGGGGAATTTACTTCCGGCGCGACGTTGCAGCAAGGAACCGAAGAGATAAGTATTATTCTCAAAAGCTCAGATGAAGAAGAAACCGATAAAACCTCGGATGATTTGCGGCAAGTGGTTGTGCCGAGCAATTCCGGCGGAACGGTGCCGCTTACGCAGCTGGCACGCCTCGTTTATAATAATGGTTATTCAAGTATCAATCGTACCAATCAAGAGAAAATAGTTGAAGTCATATATCGTTTTGAAGTGGAAGTTGAAGATTCAAAACAGCTATTAGACGGCGCTCGCGCGGAAATTGACCAGATAGTCGCGGCCGTAAATCTTCCGCCGGGAGTTGCAATTGAAGCGATACATGACGAGACAGACTTATCCGATTTTTATTTTCTTATTTTTACCGGCGTAATTCTGATTTATATGATCCTGGCATCAATATTCGAATCGCTTTTGACTCCCCTGGTGATGATGTTTACTTTGCCTTTGGCGACCATCGGCGCCTTTTGGGGATTGATTCTGACAAACAACTCGATTTATGATGCGAACGTCTTAACCGGATTTTTAATACTGTTGGGAGTCGTGGTTAATAACGGTATTATTTTAATGGATTATTATCGACTATTGCGGCGCCGGGAATATTCCGCCAGCCGGGCGTTATTAATGGCCGGCCAGGCCAGAGTTCGTCCAATTTTAATTACTGCCATTACGACTATTTTGGCCATGTTTCCGCTGGCGATGGGCAAGGCGGAATACGTCGCCAAGATCGGCGCTCCATTTGCAATTACCGTCATAGGCGGTCTGGTCGCGGGAACCTTATTCACCTTGATATTTATTCCTACGGTTGCATTCGGACTCGAAAATGTGGTTAAATGGTGGCGCGGCCTGAAGTGGTATTTGCGCCTGGCTCAGGTGATAATTGCGATTGCGGGGATCGCCGCGATTTACACTTATATAGATTCTTTCCTCTGGCGTGCAATAGACACTTGCGTCATCATTATGGTTGTCCCGGCCATGACCTATTTTCTTAAGACGTCACTCCGCCGAAGCAGCGCCAAATTGATTCCCGGCGATGTGCCGATTAATATCTCAATCAGAAATGTCGTCAAGCTATACGGCAATTACTCGCGCTTTATGCAGGAATGGCAGGGTGGCAGGCGCCTTCGGGAAAGAAAACGGCTCCGAGGAGAATTGCCCGAATCGGCAGGAATTATGGGATTACTCTGGCAAATGCCGCTTGTGGTTTTTCTTTTTTACTTTACTTACTTGTACCTTGAAAGCGGTTTCTGGGTTACCCTCTTTTCAATTGTATTTTATGCTTATGCCGTCTATCTGGCGCGTCCGTTTTTGAATCCCGATGATAATTCCAAAATCAGAATGCGGCTCCTGCGGAAAATTGGCTTTATCGTTATATTTTGGTTCGGGCCTCTGATTAATATTCTCTGGCTTTTTCTCGAAATGAATGGAAACGCAATGGCTGTATTTATCGGCATCCTCTGGTATTTGGGTGTTCTGATTTACCACACTTCGCGAAAACTCTATCGAGAAAAAATAAACATAAATCGAATAACGGGCAGATTCAAGAGAATCAGAAAAACGTTTTATCGTTTTGTCAAGTTAATCCCTATTATCGGCAAGAAGAAAACGCCGTTTTTGGCGCTCAATCAGGTTTCCATGGATATTGGCAACGGCATGTTTGGTTTGGTGGGACCCAATGGAGCGGGAAAAACAACCTTAATGCGAATCGTGTGTGGCATACTCTCAAAAAGCTTCGGCAAGGTGACGATAAACGATATCGATATCGATGAAAAACGAGAAGAATTACAGGCGCTTATAGGATACCTGCCTCAGGAATTTGGAACTTATGAAACTATGACGGCCTATCAGTTTCTTGATTATCAGGCTATTCTAAAAGGATTGCTGGATAATGACAAGCGCCACGAGATAGTCGAGCGAGCAATTAATTCTGTACATTTGGGGGATAGCAAAAATATCAAAATCCAGGCCTTTTCCGGTGGGATGAAACAGCGCGTAGGGATTGCGCAAACCCTGTTGCATTTGCCCCGGATATTGGTCGTCGATGAACCCACCGCCGGTCTTGATCCCCGGGAACGCATCCGCTTTAGAAATCTTTTGTCGGAATTATCGCGCGACCGGATTGTCATATTCTCGACCCATATCATTGAAGATATTTCAAGTTCCTGCAATAAATTAGCGGTTTTGGGAGAAGGCAAAGTCAAATTCTTGGGTACCCCGCGTGATATGGTCGCTTTGACCGAAGGGTATGTCTGGCAGGCGCACGTCACCGAGGCGGAGTTTGAAGAAATGCGAGCCGCCGCCCGCATAGTGCATCACACTCGTGAAGGAGATCGAATTCGGATCCGTATATTAGCGGAATCAATGCCAACACGCGACGCAGTTCAAGTAACGCCAACATTGGAAGATTCGTATTTATGGCTTCTCGGAGACAAGGAGAATTAATGTCGAATTCTCAAGTAAGACAAAATGCCGGAGTTGGAATTCTGGATAAATTAAGGCTCCTGATTTCTTTTTTTAGATACAACGCCAATCATGTCTTTGCCGGCAAATTCAAATATTTTTTATTTCTGTCGCTGGCTTTGTTTTTAACCATAGTTGTAATCTACACAATTGAGGAAAACACTCCTCCGACAGCGGAAGATATTTACTATTTTTTATATTCTCCGGGACTTCTCTTGATTTTTTATCCCGCTGCCTACGCTATTCAGCGAGATACGGATTCTCGAATGATAGAAACTATTTTTGGAATTCCGGATTATCGATATAAGGTTTGGCTGGCCAGATGTGCCGCTCAATACATCGTAACTGCCGGTCTCTTATTGATTTATGCGATAGTCTGCCAACTGGCTCTTGCTGATTTTAATATCTGGTCAATGGTATACCATATCATGTTTCCGCTGTTATTTGTCGGCAGTTTTGGATTTATGGTGTCTACTTTTATCAAGAACGGAAACGGTACAGCGGCCATCCTCGTTGTATTTCTACTAATATACAACATTATCACAGAAGATATAAACGCTAACAAATGGGATATCTTTTACAATCCATTTGAATCGTCTGAAGATTTTGCCGGGATTTTGCAAACCGATCTAACCCTCTATAACCGCATTTATTTAATAGTCGGCTCGATATTAATGACCCTCATGGGGCTTTTAAAACTTCAAAATCGCGAAAAGTTTATTTGATTTTGGTAAATAATTTTATATATTGGAATATGACAGTTTTCGAATGGGGACTTCGAAATAGTAATCCTGTCGGTTGCTATACGGCAAGAAACGACAATACTATTGGTATTGAAAAGGAGGCCAAAATAAATATCTTTTTTTCATTGAATAATTAATATATATTCGTATAGATTTGATAAGAGGAGGTTTTGTGCGTCTGGAGTGTCTTTTCCCCTCGTTCTTCGGACCGCGGGCCTCCTCATTTTTTTTACCCAATTTTTATTAGACAATTCTTGAATTTAAACATCCCGTTTTTTATCTTTGTATTGAATAAAAGCGAAACCTTATGAACTTGTCACTGGATAAAATTGGTGCGGCCATTTCCCGCTCCATTACGGAAAATTTTTTTTCGGCAAACGATAACTCTGTCATCTTTTATGATTTGGAGATATTGCGAGCAAAAATAGAAGAGGTCAAACATGCCTTTCCGACGAATGCTCTGCATGCAATCGCAATTAAAGCCAATCCTCTTTCTAAAATTCTTAATCGGATAAGCAAATGGGGAATGGGCGCGGAAGCGGCTTCCCTGCCCGAATTGTACCTGGCCCAAAAGGCGGGATTTCCTCCGCATAAAATTGTCTTTGATTCACCGGCCAAAACCGTTCCTGAGTTGGAGTATGCGTTGCGGGAAGGAGTATATATCAATGCCGATTCATTTGAGGAATTAAAACGTATTGACGAGTTACTTAAAAAAGTAGACTCCATGAGTAAAATAGGGATCAGGCTTAATCCGCAGGCAGGCGCCGGTGCAATTGTATCGAGCAGTACCGCTGGGGAGTATTCCAAATTCGGTATTCCGGTAATTGAATTTCGCGACCGAATAATTGAAAGCTTTATTAATTATGCGTGGTTATACGGAGTTCATATACATATTGGTTCTCAGGGTTGCTCCGGGGAAATGCTTTTGAAGGGCGCGGAAATACTCAAGGATTTCATCAATGAAGTTAATACTGTATTGGCGAAAAAAGATCCAAAGCGGCATATTTCCACAATCGATATTGGAGGCGGATTGCCCGTAAAGTATAAAGCCAATGACATTTCTCTTCCGGTTACTGATTATGCCGGGGGCTTACGAGGAATATTTGAGCATATCGAAAACTCTGAGTTTAAGCTTATCACCGAATTTGGCAGATATGTTTACGCGAATTCCGGGTTCGTCGCTTCACGGGTCGAATATGTAAAATCCTCATCCGGAATCAAAACCGCGATTATCCATGTCGGCGCTGACTTATTGCTTCGCAGGTGCTATCGCCCGGACGATTGGTATCACGAAATCTCAGTCCTTGATAGTATGGGAAAACCAAAAACGGAAAATAATAAACAGAAATATAATATCGCCGGGCCGCTCTGTTTTTCCGGTGATATGCTCGCCTCAGATATTGAGCTTCCAATAATCGAACCGCGTGATATTATTGTTATTCATGATACCGGAGCCTATACGGTGAGTATGTGGTCGCGATATAATAGCCGAAAAATGCCTAAAATCATTGGTATCAATACCACCACTGAAGAATTCGAAATAATTAAAGAACGTGAAAACCTCAATGATTTGTTCAAATTCTGGTCGTGAATCGATGTCCACTCTATCCTGGGTTTGACCTATGCTGCCCCCTCTTGATGAAATAACATTAGTCTCAATTATTATACTTGAACAGGTTTCTAATTCACATCAAAACCGATGAAGTTTGGTTCAACCTAATTATCGGAACCATTCTTCTGATTATTTCGGGTCGTGTACTTCTTAGCGTATTTGAGTGATAATTGCCTAATTTAATCCATTTTAAGGGAACAGTCAGGGCCGATTCCCGGTTACATCATTAAAAGTTCGTAAACACGCCCGGATTTGGATTCAAAAGAATGCTCAGGGGCAAAAAAGTTAACGGAGTAGTAAAAATGGAAAAAGCAGTTTTTGCGGTGGGATGTTTTTGGGGAGTCGAAACCGTATTTAGCAAATTTGACGGCGTGGTTTCGACCACGGTCGGATATACTGGCGGGAATACTCCCAATCCCACATATCGGGAAGTCTGTAGTGGGCAGACCGGTCACGCGGAAGCGGTGGAAATTAAATTCAATCCCGAGGTTATCACATACCGGGACCTTTTGGATATCTTTTGGATTAATCATGATCCGACAATGATGAATTATCTGGATTATGATCTTTACTCGCAGTACCGGTCAGCCATTTTTTATAATAATCTTGAGCAGAGGAATCAGGCTCTTGAATCAGCTCAGGAAATAAGTGATATGAAAATTTACAAATATCCTATCGCGACTGAAATACTCCCGACCGAAAAATTCTATCCGGCGGAAGAACAGCATCAACGATATTTCGAAAAGAAGGATTTGGTCTCCTGTGAGTTCACTTCCAAAAAAGCCGGTTAACATTAATTTTCGACAGGGTGAAGATATGTTAGTTAATAGTAAAATAGAGCAGGATTCGGACAGCATGATGAGAAATAATAAGTTTGATATTGACCAGTACCGGCCGAATAAATATGGCAGCCATGATATATTCCGAAATCGCTGGTCGCCGCGGGCGATGAGCGATATACCCGTTGATGAAAATGATTTACTGGCCATGTTTGAGGCGGCTCACTGGGCGCCGTCTTCATATAATAATCAGCCGTGGCGATTTCTTTATGCCAAAAAGGGCACTCAGGAATGGGATACTTATTTTAATTTACTGGCTGAAGCAAACCAGGTGTGGTGTAAAAACGTATCGATTTTGATGGTTATTATTTCCAAAACGACCTTCGATCATAATGGCAAACCGATGAATACGCACGCCTTCGATACTGGCGCGGCCTGGGGGATGCTGGCTCTTGAAGGCGCCCGGAGAGGTCTGGTGGTTCATGGCATGGCCGGGTTTGATTATAAAAAAGCCAAAGAAGATTTGAATATCCCCGATGGTTTTGAGGTCCGGGCGATGGCCGCGATTGGTAATCAAGGCGATCCCGAAACTCTCCCGGAAAAGATGCGCTTGGTTGAAAAGCCGTCCTCAAGAAAAGATTTGACAAGATTGGTTTCTCAAGGGACGTTTAATAGTGCTCTCAGGTGACAGCGTCACCGGAGGGGGCTAGGAAAGAAGGGGTCGGAAACGACCCCTTCTGATTTTCCAATATCATGTAAATTTATACGCCTTTTTCGTATTCCTTAACCCAGCGGGCATAGAAGAATATTCCAATAGCTGAAGCAATCCCTATTCCTGCAAAGGGCAGCCAGAGCAGGTACGGGTCATAAGTTTTCCAAAGGAGATTAGTCGCCTCGATGGCGTCGATGCCGAGATGCTCCTGGAGTTTTATCACGGCCTCAGGTCTGAAATTATTGAAGGCCTCGCCAGTCAAAGGTTCGCTGAAATAGTTACGTTCGGTTAAATAGCGAATGGCCAGATTGGCCTTATCTCCCATGTTTTCATAAATATTTCCGGCCATTAGGCTGCCGATGGCCCAGCCGATCGCGACGGGAATATTGGAATACCCCATATAGAGCGCTTTTTCACCTTCGGGCGCGATAATTCCAAGATAATCCTGCATTTTAGGCGACGCCAGCATCTCTCCGACGGTAAATACTAAGATTCCGATAACACAAAAATATCCCGACATGGAATATCCCGCGAGAATCAGCCCGATTGAAGCGATTATTATTCCCAAAAATATGGAATGAATGCGCCGCATCCTGGCGACCATCCATGAAAGAAGTACGACCGCGATTATAATCAATCCTCCGTTGGAATTTATCAGCCATTCCTGAGTAATCATTGTCCCCCGTGGCGTTTCAACCGTCATAAATGATGGATTGCCGAGAAACGCCGCGATTCGGGAGGTGTCAACCCAGTCAACGATGAAATTGGGTAACATATCGAACAATTGCATAAACATCAGCCAGAAGCCAGACATGATAAGCACAAATGCCGCCAAACGCGGCTTGACTATATTGTTCAGAGTAATCTTAATAATTTTCATAACACTGCCGGTTTGATCGCCACCCGCCGCGACTTCTTTGTAAGTCAAAAGAACCAGATAGTTAATCGAGACGATTATGGCACAGCCAAAAAACACGGCCGGCCATGAAATGCCGTATAGAAAATGCGCCAGGGGCGGCCCCAGAAATCCTCCGATATTAACCAGCATATAAAAAGTGCCCCAGCCAACCGAGGAATTCTCTTTGTTCAGACAACGAGCCATTGTTCCCTGTACGCCCGGTTTGAAGATGGCCGTACCCGCCGCGAGAACACAGCATCCCAACAGGAAAGGATAATACGAGGTCATCGTAGCCATCATCAAATATCCGATTATTTTTATCGTGATGGAGACGGCGATCGATTTTTTGTAGCCATAACGGTCGGCAAAGCCTCCCGAGAAAACGGGGACTAATGATTGAACCAGAGCCCACCAGAAAAATATCCAACCTTTGTCCGATTGCGAAAAATGTAATCCGCCGATTTGATCCGCCTGGGCAATATAAATGGGGATAACAACTCGCACACCGTAGTAGGCGAGACGTTCGAACATCTCCATAATATTGACCATCCAGAACGGCATACCGAAACCGCTCAACTGACGAAACATGCCTTCTTTTTGTTCCGGCTGTGTTGCTATCGTATCCCGGGACATGTACAACTCCCTTCGATGTAGTTAGAAAAAGAATTTATCCAAATTATGACAAAAACGGTTTGGAGTCAAACGAAAGCTATAGTCGTTCAGAATATCGGGTTTTTCGGGCTACCGTCCTCAGAACTCGACCTACATCAATTCAAAATGGGTTTGTTTCCTCAGATTAACGTTTTGGGTCATATCAACTCGGTGGTAAATACGACAGGCAGGATCAAAACACTGTGTCATTCCCGCGAAAGCGGGAATCCATGCAGAGTTATCCACGCCCTTACAGACAATTGTATCTTTACAAACTGTTCCACCTTATTAACTGCGGATTGTTTCGGAAATAATGGTGGATTGGTTGGATAATTGTAAATGCTCTATGCGGGAACCCACCGGACTTCAGCCAAAAATTCACATCTTTATAGCGTCCTGTGCGATTGGCTGGAGCCCCGAGGGCTTCATTCCTTGTATTCGAAAATTTGTTTTAACGCCGGAGAAAAATATGCTAAAATATACCGAGGGCATCGAGAATATCTCAAAAGACGATATTCTCAGGTTGTACAATTCAGTCAATTGGACCACCTATACAAAAGAGCCGGATAATCTCATTAAGGCCGTAACAAACTCTACTTACGTAGTTATCTGCATGGACAATGATAAGCTTATTGGCCTGGCACGCTGTCTGTCTGACGATAGCGCTATCCACTACCTCCAGGATATTCTTGTTGATCCGGATTTTCAGCATCGCGGGATAGGCCGTGAACTCCTTAATCGATGTTTGAAAAGATTCGAACATGTCAGAGCGCATGTTCTTCTCACCGATGATGATGAAAAACAAAAACTATTTTATGAATCTGTGAGCCTGTAAGGAATTTTGTGTAAATGTAAATAATTGATTATGCTTCGAAATTAAAAAGAGAAGCATTTACACAGGAGAATTAACATGAATTCGATTGATCCCGCTTTAATTAAAGAACTTCTCAA
>JAZGGI010000017.1 GCA_036480375.1 Candidatus Zixiibacteriota bacterium | reverse complement strand
TGATGGTATCGGTTCGCAATGTTTCCTGCCCGCCGATGTGGATTCAGCCCGCTATGTATTTGAATACATGATTTTCGATAATTGTCTTAGAGGCGAACCGCCTGCCAAATGCCCGACTGATTCTGTAATCATAACCGTGATAATCGGTACTCCGCCGTCGATAGAATGTCCGCCGT
This sequence comes from Candidatus Zixiibacteriota bacterium, assembly GCA_036480375.1. Classification (NCBI taxonomy): domain Bacteria; kingdom Pseudomonadati; phylum Candidatus Zixiibacteriota; species Candidatus Zixiibacteriota bacterium. The sequence continues at coordinate 33,914 of JAZGGI010000017.1, read as the reverse complement.
TGACGAATATAAATCTGTGTGCTCCTGAATCGGTCTGTCTGCCTTTGAATATATTACCGATAGATGCTAATATCACAATCGCCGAAGAAGGCGCGACATATGAGAACGGTCAGCTTTGTTTCTACGCCGACCAGAGCGGCGTTTATACCTTTAATGTTACCGCCTTGAATGACTGCGGCGAGTCCACCTGTCAGGTCGTTTTTGATGTGACCATTGGTACGCCGCCAATTATTGATTGCCCGACCGAAAATATACTCGTAAATCAATGTCAACCTGATTCAGTATGTATACCGTTGAATATTATCCCGAGCGATGCCATAGTTACTTTAACCGGAGATGATGCTATATTTGAAAACGGCGAGCTTTGTTTCTATGCCGATCTATCTCGAGTATATACTTTTGATGTCATGGCTTCCAATGAATGTGGTGATACCTCCTGCCATATAGTGGTTGATGTAACTATTGGTACTCCACCGACTATAGACTGCCCAACCGAAGAAGTAATTGTTAATCTCTGCGCTCCTGATTCGGTTTGTCAGACATTGAGTATTTTACCGGTTGACGCTATTGTTACCATCGCCGAAGAGGGTGCGACATATGAGAACGGCGAGCTTTGTTTTTATGCCAGTCAGACCGGATTCTATACATTTAATGTTACCGCCTTGAATGACTGCGGCGAGTCCACCTGCCAGGTTGTCTTTGATGTCACGGTCGGTACGCCGCCGTCGATAGAATGTCCGCAACCGCAAATAGTCAAACTTTGTGGGCCGGGTTACATGAAAGCCTATATTGGTCAGTTCGCTCCGGATATACAGATTTCGATTACTCCGACAGTTGAGAGAGTTAATGATTCCGTTATATTCTTTGCCGAATCGCCGGGCGAATATTGCTTTGAAGTTCGGGGTGAAAATGAGTGTGGATTTGATGTTTGCACTTTCTGTGTTACCGTCGAATTCGATTCGCTTCCTGTAATATCTATCCCCGATACGGTCGTGTCCCTATGTCAACCGGAGGAGATTTGTTTGCCGGTTACGTATAACGATCCCGATGGAAATATTTCCGAAGTACGCGCGCTCGATCCCTATACAATCGTGAATGATGCCGTATGTTTCACTCCCGCTGAACCGGGAGTGTATGAGATTATAGTCTCGGCGAAAGATGAATGCGGTAATGAAGCGTTCGATACGGCCACTGTTATCGTAACAATGAATGAACTTCCGACCGTTTTAATTGAGGATACAGCAGTATTTAATTGCTACGCCTCTGATATTTGTCTTCCCGTGACATTTGGTGACGTTGACGGCGAGATTGACTCAATTGAAGTAGAAGCCCCTGCCCACTATGATGCCGATAATCAGCAAGTCTGCTTATATGTGGACGCTCCTGGAAATTATGAAATCAATATCGCGGTGTATGATGACTGCGGCGCCATGGCTGCCGATGTTGCTTTGATAACCGCCTCGTTCAACTCGCCTCCCAAGCTTGCCGTGGGTTCATATCCTAATACCGCCTGTGAACTCGAGGAAATCTATGTTCCGGTAATGCTCACCGATATTGACGACAATGTCGTCTCTTTGACCGCTGTGAGTAGTTGTGGCGAGGAAATTACATTTAATGAAATTGACAGCAGTTTCTACTGGACTCCGTCCGCCTTTAGCGGGTGTAATTTAACTTTTACGGTTACGGATGAATGTGGCGAGACCGATGTTGTCATCCTCGATATAGTGATCGAACAGAAACCTCAGCCGCGTGCGATATGTCCCAATGATACAATATTATTTATTTGCGAGCCGGGCCAGAAATGTATGGAACTTGAAAATATTCCCGGTGTCAACATTAATATTGTTCCCGAGACCTTTGTTTATTCTTCCGAAAGTAATACCATTTGCTATTTCGCCGACGGAAATCGAACCGACACGCTGATGATTATTGACGCCAATGAATGCGGTGCCGATACCTGCAGTTTTGTCATTGAAACAAAATTGAACTCTCCGCCGATTTTCTCGGGCAATATAAAGCCGTCTCAGGAAACATTCTGCGACAGCCTCTATCTATGTCTGGACATTGGCGTTGACGATCCGGATGACAATATGAAAGACATTTATACCGAAGGTGGATGTCCGGGTGTTACTTATAATGAAGAAACCAAACAACTATGCCTGATGATTCGCAAAGAAATTCATTGTCAGATCGACTTAATCGCGGTTGACTCCTGCAACGCCTCGGCTAGAATAAGTATCCCGATCGACGCCGTTCCGGACAAACCGCCTGTTATCGACTTCCCCGATATCGAAGGAATCGTTCGCTGTCCTACCGATGAGGAACCAATTGTAATATCGGATATCTGCGTAACCGATCCGGATTTCGGCGATGTAACCCTGGCGCTTGATTCGGGATTGGGTGAGTTTGCCTTTAATCCGATTTCGGGATGCGGAACCCTGACATTTGTACCTCCGGCGAATGATTCGGTTGAATACTGTTTCAAATTCAAGGCCACCGATGACTGCTCCGAATCCTATAAAACATATTGTATCAAGGTCTATCCCGCGACGATTTGCGAAACCTGTATCCATGTCTCTATCGAAGGTCCGCCCAAATGCGTTAACAATGGAGCGATCTCGACGGTTAACGTTACCGTCGATGCCATTGAAAATGTGGCAGCCTTCGATATCTTGCTATCTTACGATGCCACCGTGATATACTTTTTAACCGCCGATCTTGGCACGGCTATCAACGGCTGGGAATTTTTCACCTATCGATATGGCAAAGACGGTAACTGCATAGGAGGAACCTGTCCTTCAGGATTATTGAGGCTGGTGGCTATCGCTGATGTCAATAACGGCCCGTTGCATCCGCCGCAGGATCAATATTACCCCGCCGGTGTGTTGGCGTCGGTCACGTTCAAAGTATCTTCCGATGTAAATATCGGAGGCCAGAATGTCCCTGTCAGCTTCTTCTGGTTTGATTGCGGAGATAATACGTTCTCGGATATTTCCGGGCAATATCTCTATCTGGATAAATTGGTGATAAGCCGTGAAGGAAATATTATCTGGGATGAAACCAACGACGATGTTTATCCCGAATTTGAACGTCCCTTCGGAATCGGCGCATCTGATGAATGCGTAAAAGGATTGAAAGATCCGCCGATTCGATGCATTGATTTCAAAAATGGCGAATTTTGCATTATCCATCCTGATTCGATTGACGCCCGGGGAGATATCAATCTCAATGGTATCGCCTACGAAATCGCTGACGCTGTTTTATACACCAACTTCTTTATCAGCGGGCTGAAAGCCTTCCGAATTTCTCCTCCGGCCCAAATCGCCGCGTCCGATATCAACGGCGACGGTCTTCCATTGACAATTGCCGACCTGGTGCACCTGGTGAGAATTATCATTGGGGATATTTCGCCTATGCCGAAATTTTCGGCGGTTGAAATAGAGGTGCCTGTTACTTTCAATCGAAAAGATAATATTTCCACCGTTTCCATCGATTCGCCCGAATCAATTGGCGCTGCCTTACTGGTCTTTTCCTATCAGGGAGATTCTTTTGCCGAGCCGGAAGTCATCAATAAGGCCGAAAGCATGAGTATGCTGACCGGGTTTAATGATTATGGTGAATTCAGAGTTCTGCTCTATAGCCTGCAGGCGGGACATATGATTGAAGCCGGAGAATCTGAACTGGTGAGTATAACCGTGCCAGAAGGTGTCGAGCTCAAGCTCATCGATGTTGAAATAGCTGATTATTACGCCAATGCGATGATGGCGTTAATAGATAATCAGGCTCTACCGAACAAGTTGGCCCTGTCGCAAAATTATCCCAATCCGTTTAATCCGCGCACCTCGTTTACGCTAACCATGCCGGAAGCGTCCGATTATGAGGTAATAATTTATAACGTTACCGGACAGGCGATAAAAACCTGGACCGGGTACGGTCAGGCCGGACAGCATCATTTCGAGTGGGACGGCACCGATTCGCATGGAGCCTCAGTTTCATCAGGCATATACTTATACAAAGCTTCCGCTGCGGGCAGTCAGGAAATTCGAAAAATGGTGCTTTTGAAATAAAGAAGCGAAAAACACCCCATCTCAATGCGGAGCCCGTCTGTTAAGGCGGGCTTTGCTTTTTTAATATAATATCTTAGTCTATTTATGATAACTGCCGCCGGCGTTGATATTTAAGACCCGGTATAATTGCTCAAGCAACACCAATCTAATGATTTGATGAGACATCGTTAGTGACGACATGTTCAGGATATAATCAGCCTTGCGTAAAATATCATCCGAAAGTCCAAATGGTCCTCCGATAATAAATTCTAATGTTGAAATTGATTGATTTTGCCATTGAGATATCTTTTCAGCCAATTCCATTGTATTCAAAACCTGACCTTTGAGATCGAGAACGATTATAAAACCGTTCTTCAAGCGCGATATAATTCGTTCACCCTCTCTGATTTTGGCCTTAAGTATATCTGTTGACGAATTATACTTATCTTCGGCTATAATCGAAAATTCCAGGCGGGCGTATTTTTTAATCAACTTCGAATAATGATCGATGGCATCATTGACCCAGCTATCCTTATCCCGCCCAACTGTTATAATGTGAATTTTCAGCATCTATCCCTCAATTATCTTAACCCAGACTTTTCGTGTCCGGGGGCCGTCAAATTCGCAAAAGTATATATCCTGCCACGTGCCCAGCATCAATTTACCATTGTTTATAATTACCGACGCCGATGAGCCCATCAGGCTCGCCTTAATATGTGCCGGTGAATTTCCCTCGCCATGCCGATAATTTCCTGCCTGAGGAATTAATTTATCAAGATGCGTCAGGATGTCGCGTTTGACATCCGGGTCGGCATTTTCATTTATGGTGATCCCGGCGGTGGTATGAGCTACATACATGGTGACAACACCATTTTTTATATTTGACTCGGTGACGATGTTTTGAACCTGGGATGTGATATCAATAAATTCACAAGTCGATGATGTGGGAACCGAAATTGATTTCAATATATCGTTTTCTCCAATTATCAATATGGCAAAAAGATAAGGGGCAAAAGATTTTGGAACAAGATAAATCATGTCAAATATGATATTTGCAAATCCACTTTCAAATCATATATTAGACTTTACATCCTGAAGATAACTTCATTATCTTTAATTGTCTGTTTAACCGAGGGAATGCATATGTCGGATTTGCACATGAGCCAGAATGACGGCGAAGATTTTCGCCCGGGAACCGAATTAGGGAATTATCGTATTGTCTCCAAAATCGGATCCGGAGGGATGGGCGACGTTTATCTGGCCGAAGATGAAAAGCTGAATCGCCGGGTGGCTCTTAAATTTCTCTCTCGCCAATTTGTAACGGATTCAACATTCAAAGAAAGATTTTTACGAGAGGCCCGAGCCGCCGCCTCTCTGAGTCATCCCAACATTATAACCGTGCATGAAGTCAATGAATTCAAAGGACGGCCTTTTATTGCCATGGAATATGTTGAGAGTGAGTCGCTCAAAGAATATATTAAGGATAAATCTCTTGCCTTTGATAAAATATTCGACATTGCCAGCCAGGTATGCCGCGCACTTTCTGAAGCGCATGAGAAGGGTCTGGTTCATCGCGATATTAAACCTTCAAATATTCTAATTGATGCGCAGGGGAGGATTAAAATCGTTGATTTCGGGCTGGTACATGCCGTCGGGGAAACGACGCTCTCCGGAGCCGGCTCGACGATGGGCACCATCAGCTATATGTCTCCGGAACAGGTAACGGGCGGGGATATATCGGGCTCATCCGATTTATTTTCTCTGGGCGTGGTTTTATATGAGATGGTCACGGGAGTACGGCCGTTTCAGGGTGATTACGAAGCCTCTGTTATTTATTCCATAGTCAATGAAACCCCGAAAGCAATCACTGAACTCCGAGACGATGTTCCGCCGCATCTGATAGATACAATCGATAAATTGCTGAAAAAGAACCCGGAGGAACGATTCGAGAACGCAAGCGATGTCGTCTCCGCGCTGAAAGAGGAAGGTCATTTTGAATTGGATTCAACTCGCGAGTTGGATATAAAAATCAGTAATAAAAATATCAGGATTGGCTACCTTTTACTCGCCGTTGTTATAGCCATTTCGGCAATTATTTATATTATTGGCGATCAGAAGGCGACAGATATGGCAATGGGTTCCAAAAAAATCGCGGTCTTGCCGTTTGAGAACCTGGGCGATCCCTCCCATCAATATTTTGCCGACGGCATAACCGATGAGATTACCGCCAGACTGGCAACGATTCAGGGACTTAAGGTCGTTTCCCGTACAAGCGCCATGCGGTTTAAGGATTCGGATCAATCAATTAGCAGCATTGGCAAAGAATTAAAAGTAGATTATTTACTGATTGGGACTATTCGCTGGGAACAATATGAGGAAAGCCTGCGGGTACGGATAATTCCTCAACTGATTAAGGTTGAAGATGATACTCATATCTGGGCCGGACGGTATTTTCACACTCTGACAGATATATTTTCGGTTCAGATTGATATAGCGGAAAACGTCGCGAAAACTTTAAATATTGTGATGCATGAATCCGGACAGGATGCTCTCAAGGAAATTCCCACACATAATATAGAAGCTTATGATTACTATCTGAGGGGTAATGATTACTTCCATCGTAGTTGGGACCACGACGATATATTAATCGCGACGCAAATGTATCAAAAAGCGGTTGAACTTGACCCGGAATTTTCGCTGGCCCATGCCATGCTTTCTCGGGGACACGAAAGTCTTTTTTGGGAAGGGTATGACCGCACCGAAGAGCGCTGCGGCAAAGCCCGCGAGGCGGCATCCCGTGCTTTGGAATTACAACCGGCTCTTCCCGAAGCGCATCTGGCTATGGGGTATATTTATTATCATTGCGATATGGTTTACGGCCGAGCCATACAGGCGTTCGCCATGGTCATTCAAAAGTTGCCCAATCAGGCCGACGCCTATAGTTCGCTTGGAGCGGTTCAAAGACGTCAAGGCCAATTCGAAGAAGCGATTAATAATTTCAAAAAATCATTTGAGCTCGATCCGCTTTCAAATCTCAAAGCCTTCGATATTGGTTTAACACTCGGGCTTATCCGTAATTATGACGAAGCCCGGGTATATTTGGAAAAAGCGGGTGCCCTGGCTCCCGATTGGCCCCTGCCGTGCATTTACAAAGCCTGGTTGGATATTTTTTCTAATGGAGATGCGGAAAAAGCGAAAATTGAACTTAGCAAATCGGCTCATCGTGTGGATATGTCTCGCTCGCAGTATTACTGGTGGTTGCTGAGATTGGTTGAACCGAATTTGGGCAAAATATTGGAAAAGACTCAGCCCGGAACCGATGCGGTTGCATTCTATCTGCACCAAGCCCGGATATACAGGCTTCTTGAACAATATGAAACGGAAAAGCAATTTGCTGATTCGGCTCTGATTCTATTGGCACAGAAAGAAAACGGCGCCGGATTCGATGCCCGCTATCATAGCCAACTAAGCATGGCCTACGGCGCGTTGAGACAAAAAGACAGCGCCTTGTACCACGGTCAGATGGCGCTTGAACTTTTACCGACATCAAAGGACGCATTTGACGCGCTATTCCTGGTTGTGAATATGGCGGAAATTCTGGTGATTTTTGAAGAGTATGACGTCGCTGTCGAGCGACTCGAACATCTTTTGACAATTCCCGGATTTGTCTCCAGGCCATATTTGAAAATTGATCCCTTATGGAAACCCCTCGAAAATCATCCCCGTTTTAAGATAATTATTTCTGAATCAGAATAGAATGAAATTTATCAGGATTTGTGATCATCCCGAGTAGATATTCCGTATCGTGCCATTTTATCTTTTAATCCTTTGCGGGTCAGGTCAAGTATTTTGGATGTCCTTAAAATATTTCCATCGTTTTCGACCAATGTCGCTGTGATTACGCTGCGCTCGATATCCTCAATTAGATTTTTAAGCGGTCCTCGATAATCATTATAAGATGTGTTGGTGGCATCTCGTTTTAAAATTTCGGGAGAAAGATGTTTAATATCAATTTTCCCGTCGCTATCACCTAATACCAACGCCCGTTCAATTTCGTTTTCGAGTTGTCTGACATTACCCGGCCAACTGTACTTTATAAGGGCGTCGAGAGTTTCCTGAGTAATCGACGGTTCATTCAGAGATAATTTTTCCTTTAATTTCCTCATGAAATAATGAACCAGAAGGGGAATATCGTCACGGCGATGCGACAGGGGAGGAAGTTCAATCGTGAAGGTATTTAACCTGTAAAATAAATCGCGGCGGAAATCACCTTTTTCGATTTCTTCACTCAAATCCCGATTAGTGGCTGATATCACCCTGACGTTTACTGTTTCGGTTTTTGAAGCCCCGACCGGCCTGATTTCACCGTTCTCCAGAACCCGTAAAATGGCGACCTGAGTCGTTAAAGGGGCTTCACCGACTTCGTCTAATAATATTGTGCCGCCATCCGCTTCGCGAAACAGGCCGGGTTTATCTCGGTCAGCTCCCGTAAAAGCTCCCTTAACATATCCGAATAATTCAGCCTCAAGAAGCGATTCTGTTTTAACGCCGCAGTTTTTGACGACAAATGCTTTGTCCCTACGATTGCTGTTATAATGTATAGCCTGGGCGATGAGCTCTTTTCCCGTTCCGGTTGGTCCGGTAACTAACACCGGAGAATCATTGGTAGCAACTTTTGACGCCATCGTCAATACCTTTTTCATTCCGGATGATTTACTGATGATGTTTTCAAAACCAAAATTCGATTTCAATTCCGCGCTCAAACGAATGTTTTCATCATGTAACTTTTTCCGGGATATTTCTAAAAGTTTGGTTTTGGCCGCCAATTCTTTTAAAAGGATGGCGTTACTGAGAATCTGAGCTGTTTGAGATGTGATGATTCCGGTGACGCGGCTGTTGTCATCCGAAAAAGGAGATTTATCTTTACCCTTAACCAGGGTCGTCAATCCGATGATTTTCCCCCGTGTAACCATTGGACAGCAAAGAACGGAAATATGCCGACCGCCAGAAGAAGATAAGCCGGTAACCCTTGCATCGGTCTCGATATTTTCCGATAAAAATATTCGCTTATTTCTTATGACCCATCCGGCGATTAAATCCGGTACCTTAAAAGAATCGTCCGGATTTTCGGAGTCTCCCGCTCGCACTACCGTATCGGGATCGGCGCTGAGTTTTTCTTCCGCCAATAGATTGACCACACCTTCATCAGCGTCGGTCAAATTTATGAGCTCATCGATAATAATCGACATGATATGATTGATCTCAGAAACCCGGCAAATTTTATCCATTGTTCGATTAATACATTTCAGTTCATCGAACGCGGATTGCAAGCTTTTTGATTCTTCATTATCGGGCATGATAGCCTCCACTAAGAGAGCACAGACTAATATAGACTTTCAATATCGACAGGTCAAACCATATTCCCCGATGGTTACTTTCTACCATTTGCGTTCTTGATTTCAATTCGTTGATTGATAATTGATTAGTCTTTTTCAAGCCAAAAGTTCTTTACATTTGAAAAGTGAGTGATTACTTTATACTCATTAAGACAACCGAACCCGTTTTTTGATTCACATCCACAACCAATTAAATCATAACAACTTGCCGTGCATCAAAGTCCCATTTGAGTTTTGGCATCGGTCTTGCAAAAGCAACGAGTAGTTCGCACGTTCTTTGGAAAACAAAACAGGTAACAAATCAAAAAGTTTGATGCAGGGAGGAAAATTATGTATCGAGCAATCACAATTCTAATCACACTTTCCATGTTTTTGCTTATCGTCGGATGTGAAATCGGAGTAGAGCCGGTACCCGCAACCGAAGATTCGATTGAGCAGGAAGCGGCCCGTCTCAAAGCCGCCGCCTATAATTATGAATCATATCCCGCGCCCGACCCGCTCGTTACAGTTGGACTCGGTTCAGAGTCATTGACTCTCTGGCCATTCACCGGAAGTGAATTCACCAGTCAGGGCCACGATCCTATCAACCTGATTTTTGTCGGCGAAGCCGATCCGCGGAATATCATGGCGGCCTTGATGTCTCTCGACGGTGACCGTACGGCTCTCGGCATGCCCGATCAGCCCCCGTTTAATTGCCGATGGACTGATGCTATCGGAGACGTTCAGGCGAGCTATTGCGAAGCGGACGGATGGACTCCGGGAGTAATTCAATTAGAATGCGGTGATTTTCAAACCGCCCGGTTTCATTTGCGCCTTTTTAAGATGGGTAACTGGACGGTCGCTAATTGTCATTTTGAAGTTCTTATCCCCGGTACGACCGATCATCAGGTGTTAAGCTGGGAACTGGCCGAGCAATTCGTGACTGGCGATTTTATGCGCAGTCAGCTTCTGGATGAGACTCTGCCGATGATGCCTTCCGGACCCATTAATCCAACGCCTTCATATCGCACAATTCCGGCTGTGATCTATAATGAATTGCCTATAGAACTGCAAATGCTCGTTACCGGTCAAGCTGGTGATGTCACTGAAGATGTTCCGATAGCAACTGACGGTGAGGCGATGATCTTTAATTTAGCCAATAAAGTTGATTGGCAGGCCGATTCCCGTAATCAGGATTTTGTGATTAATTTTGGACAGGTTATTCCCAAACCGTTTTGTTTATCCGGTCCTTATGATTATCTATTAGTTCAGGGACCGGTACATTTAACACAAACCGTTGATATTTCCAAGCAAGGGACATACAGAATGTCATTCCGCGCCAGCGGTGAATTGACGGTCGCGCCATATGACGTTATAATTGGCGAGGTAGTTGGCGAACCGCTGCCGGCCAAAGTATTCGAACGTCATAACGGAACGGAAACCGGATATTTCTCAACCGTTACTAGTTTGCTCTATCAGAAAATTTTACCGGCCAGCGAAGAAGAAGGCAGATTGTTCAAGATGTTGCGCGTTGATTCGCGGGGGAACAATTACTTTTACGCTTTTGAAGAATGTGAATCGGAGTAGGGGGATGGCTCGGGGGAATCCTGACAAATGGCCGTCGATTGAAATATCGACGGCCTGCCCGAAAGGCAGGTGGATGATGAAATCGATTCTTAATATAAAAGCTCAATCAAAGACAGCCTCACTCTTTTTGGCGCTTGTGATTCTAATGGGCGCCTATTGCAATGCTCAGAATGATCCCTATGAAATCATAGAAGAGAAATCACGTAGCAAAGCTATTCAGCTTTCTTTTTTGGGAACGGTTTTACCTATTGCTGCCGGAATTCCATTTCTTGGTCACGGTAAAGAAGTTGGAGCGGCAAATAATGTCGCCGGGTTATCCATTATGGGACTGGGGCTGTTCATAGGTCCTTCATTAGGCCATTTCTACGCTGAAAACAATTCGCGGGCAATAGGTGGAATCGGAATCAGAGTATTTTCAGCCGGATTAGCAGTATATGGATTGAGTACGATTGATATTTTTGGCGATGATAACAGCGGTGGGGGAGGACTATTTTTATTGGGAGGAATTGCCTGCCTCGGCAGCACCGTTGCCGATATCGCCAAAGCAGGCAAATCAGTTGATTCATACAATAAATCTCATGCGTCGCATAATTTGTCAATCCATCCGACCTATTTCGCCAATGCCAATACGCCGGGTTTGAATGTGACGTTGACTTTTTAATAATATAATTATTTTTTGACTGAGTAGAGGAGGATAGGCTTATGTTAAGGATTATTATAATACCTGGAGTAGCAATCATTTTATCATTACCCGGAGCGGTAAAGGCTCAATTCACATCGAATTGTCTCGACAGCGTACAAAAGATTATCGGTCTTGACAAAAGGGTGAAGATATACACGCGCGATAGTCTTGAGCATTCCGGCCGGCTTATGTCGGTCAGTTCGGAAAATTCTCTATTGATGATTTTTCGTACCGATGTAATCGAAAATACGACTCCATTTATTGATTCATATTCTCAAACAACTATCTCCAGCCAGACAATTGAAGGAGATCGGATTATCAAAATTGAATATTACCGTAAGGGAAGAACGCATCCGGCCCATGTAGTGGTCGGATTTTTTCTTGGAGGAGCCGCCGGACAATTGATTGAAATGGCTATCGATCCCGGATATGATTACGCCTTGTTTCCCTTCAAAAGACCGAAGGCATATACTCACGGTCAATGGATAGGCGCCGCGGCAGGAACCCTGGCCGGAATCTTTTTACCTATGTTGTTTCACACCTCACGGACATTGGAATGCGATAATAAGAAGTGATAATAAAGGAGTAATAGTCATGTTGACCTTTATAAAAATTATATCAGCGATAGCAATTATAGCCGTTACTCTCTATGGATGCACCATATTGGGGCTGGGTATTGGCGCGGTCGTTGATGCTGGTAAGCCCGATTACCGCTCAATTCCGGGTTGGGATTTGCATGCAGTGAAACCGGGCAGTTATATGAAATTGTATCTCATGCGGGGAGATTCATTGAGTGGCGAATTCATGGGATTGTCATCTGAACGGACGAGTGATTATGGAAAGAAAATTGAGCGGCTCAAAGCCGACCACGAAGATACTCTCCTTCTTCCAGAACTGAATGAAGTTTTCGATATATATTTAAAATCAGGTCATAATCTAAAGAAAAGATTTCTTGGCTTTGACATTCTCTATACATCTATGAAAATTCCGAAAGGGGAGAATCCCCAATCAAGATATCCGGATTTGTATTGTCTGGTCGTACAAAATATTTCAGACTCTGCTACAACCAAGTTATTCATTAGAGAAATTGACAGTCTTGTCGATCCAAATGGTAAATCTATTCCCGGCGCTAACTTTACCTCGGCGGCTTTTAGCAATCGCTTGCCGCTCTTATCGAGCATTACCATTCGTGACGGTAATAATGTCTATTCAACACCTCTCGATGAAATCCAAAGTATTGATATTCCCAGAAGTAAAAACGCCAAATGGTATGGAATGGGAATCGGCTTTCTGGTCGATGTTACGGCAGTGATTCTTATCGCTGCGACCTGGGACGGTATGGGTTCGGGAGCTACTATTGAAACTTCCGGGGATGGAGTAATGTCCTGTCCTTTTGTCTATAGCTATGACGGCGTTGATTACAGGATTGATTCTGAACCCCTGGCGACAGCAATATTTGAAACTGCTCAAAGAGACGATTGGGATAATTTACGGTTTTTGCGTGAGGTTGAAGGGCAATATCGAATACGCGTAACCAACGAATTAGACGAAACCCAGCATATTGACCAGATGATGCTGTATATTATTGATTGTGATGAGGGACAACAAGCGATACCATCGTACGACGGTTATATATCCATAATTAATAATCCACAGCCTCCGATAAGCGCGGTTGATTTCGGTGGAAACGAAGTGTTATCCATGATTGAAACCGATGATGAAAAAATGTGGATTAGCAGTCCCTTTAATTTCGATCCGGATGATGATAGTCAGATTCGTAATGGAATTATTTGTGAATTCAACAAGCCGGATAACATAACCGAAGCCACCATGGTTTTCAGCCTGAGAAATACTTATTGGAGCGGTCATCTTCTGGGAAAGTTTTTGAGCCTTCACGGTCATCAAATTGATGAGTGGTATGAGACTATAAATACTTCGCAGGATGCCCGAAATCAATTCTATGGGGCCGTGCGCCGCGAAACGATGCTCCAATTCGATATCTGGGACGGAACAACATGGCGTACGCATGATTTCATTCCTGACGTCGGTATAGCGGTTAACAAAGAAGTAGCCATCCCAATTAATCTTGAAAACATTTCAGGAGATAATCTCAAAATTAAGCTGGAATCCACGGTTGGTATTTGGGCGGTAAACTCAGTCGGAGTCGATTTTTCCGATTATGAACCTTATACACCGATTGAGTTTCGTCCTCGAAGTGCCGTTGACCAAGACGGTAACGATATTACCGAGCTTCTTCTTCATAAGGATAAGAAGTATTATCATATGCCGACCAACGACGACAGGGCCGAGATTGTTTTTGATGCTTGGCCGCTTCCCGAGGGAAAATCACGATCCATTTTATTAAAAACAAACGGATACTACAATATTAAGGTGAGTGGTCAGGGTGAACCCAGTAGAGAACTTATTTCCAATATGCTAAATGAAAAAGGCGCTTTTGGAAAGTATTCACTGCGGCTGTTGAATAAGTATCTCCAAAATGCCCTTTTGCATAAAAACACCATTGAAGAGAAAGATGAGGGTTAGAAAAATGAAAGAACATACAAGATTATTTTGCCTTGGATTATTGCTTGCGTTAATTCCATTAATGAGCGGATGCAGTTTGATAGGATTGGGCGTCGGCGCAGCAATCGATTCTCATAAACCAAAAACAAAGAAGATCCCAATCTGGGCGGCCAATACCATTAAGCCGGGCGACCAGGTAATCGCTCACCTTGATAATGGCATGTCACTAAGCGGTTCATACCGGGGTGTTATGGTATCCGATGAAAATGAATATCAGGAAAAGTATGTTGATTGGATTAGTCAACTCGAAGATTCCTGCCGAATGCCGGTTTTTAATGAAGAAGTTTCCATTACGCTTAAATCGGGAGCCACTATTAAGGATAAATTCATGGGCTTTGATCTGTTTGTGACAGCTCTTGATCCTCGTGATACATCTCGGATTATTTTCCACAATCCCGATTTATATTGCTATGCGATTGGCACGAGTCAGAAAGAAAATTCGCAAAAATACTTTTTATATGACATAAAAAACTATGACGGAGAAAAAAGCACCGACATCAATCGTTCCTGTATCTGGAATATGGCAGTTGCCGGAAGTTTGCCACTGCGTTCAGAAATATGCGTTAAAGATTCTATCCGAATTATGAACGCTGGCATTGATGAAATAACCAGTCTCGAAATCAACAATGGCCGCAATGCCAAATGGTGGGGGTTGGGTTTGGGATTGGCGGTAGACGTCACTTTTATAATACTGATGGCGGCGGCGACAAGGGATGGCATAACCGGGGATATGGATTTGGATATTGATTTCGGACTTTAGTTTGATAATGCGAATTTATTCGAATAACGCTTCGACGTAGGATTCGGGATCGAACGGTTTCAAATCATCTATCTGTTCGCCGAGGCCGATAAAATCAATCGGGACCGACATCTCTTCGGCAATCGCGATGACAACTCCGCCTTTGGCCGTACCGTCAAGTTTCGTAACGAGCAGTCCATCGCATGATCCTACCGAATCGGTAAAGACTTTTACCTGAGACAATGCGTTTTGTCCGGTTGTACCGTCAAGAACCAGCTTGGGCTTAATGTTTTCTTCCGGGACGACTTTCAATAATACCCGTCTGATTTTTGTCAATTCTTCCATTAGATGGGCTTTAGTATGCAATCTGCCCGCCGTATCAATCAAAAGAATATCAGTGTTTTTGGCCCTGGCCGATGAGGCCGCGTCAAAAGCAACGGCAGCCGGGTCGCTGCCATCCTTGGCCGGAACAAAATCGACTCCCGACCTATCGGCCCATATCGCCAATTGATCAATAGCCGCGGCGCGAAAAGTATCGCAGGCCGCGATCATAACGCTCTTGCCGTTTTGCGAGAAAAACCGGGCAAGTTTTCCGACCGATGTCGTTTTACCCGTGCCATTGACACCCATTATCAGCCATACAGTCGGTTTAGTATCACATAGAGCCAGTGGATCGCGATCCGTTTTTAAGATTGCGGCAATTTCGGATTTCAAAGCTCCAAGAATTTCATCTGTCTCTTTAATATTTTGCCGGGCAACCTGTTCTTTCAGATTCTCGATTATTTTCATACTGGCCGAAACGCCGACATCACCCTGGATGAGAATTTCCTCTATTTCATCGAGGAGATCATCGTCAACTTTGGCGGCCACACCAACCGCTTGCCGGACTTTTCCGACAATGTTTTCTTTGGTTTTGGCCAGTCCTTGTTTAAAATTCTTCAGGAAATTGCGCATTAACCTGCCTGAGCTGCGTCTTCATCGGCGTAGTGAAGTTCAAAGAAGGTCTCATCATCCTCGGAATCTTTTTTGAATCGTACCGCGACCACTTTACTCACACCCGGTTCTTCCATCGTCACGCCGTAAAGCGTATCCGCCGCTTCCATCGATATTTTATTATGAGTGATAATTATAAATTGCGTTTGCTGAGAGAATTTTTTGACGATTTTTAAAAACCGTCCGATGTTAACATCGTCCAGCGGGGCGTCAATTTCATCAAGGAAACAGAATGGGGACGGTTTGACCATATACAGGGCGAAAAGAAGCGATATGGCCGTTAAAGCTCTTTCACCGCCCGATAACTGGGAAATTGTCAGAGGCTTTTTCCCTCTCGGACGCGACATAATCTCTATCCGGGATTCGAGGGGATCCGATTCATCTTCCAGAATAACATCAGCTTCACCGCCGGTGAATAGTTCCTGATACATTTGTTTGAAATTATCGCGAGCCTTATTAATCGTTTCCAGAAACATCGCCTTGGCGGTTTGATTGATCTTCTGGATTGTCGAATTGAGAGTTGACTTGGCTGAAATCAAATCATCGAGCTGCCTGGCAAGAAATTCCTGACGCTGTTTCTGATCTTCAAATTCCTCCAGGGCCAGCATATTAACGATGCCCATCTTTCGTAAATTTCCTCTTAATTCTTCAACATGCGCAGCCGCTTCTTCTTCGTTCATTTCAGCGTTTGGCGATTCGATTTCCAGTTGACTGATATCAATTGAATATTCGTCACGCATTCGATCTTCAATCTGCTCCAGCCGAGACGTAAGTTCGGTCTCACTAATTTGCGCCGTATGTATTTCATCTGATATAGAATCTCTTTCGGAACGATGGGCTTTTACCGCTTGTTCGATATTATCCAACTGATCACTGAGTTCATCTCGTTCCAGACGCCTGGCATTTTGTCTCTGGGTTTGTTCCTGCCGTCTATCAAACGCTTTCTTGAGATTCGTTTCTCCGTGAGCGAAATCCGCCGTCAAATCTTCAATTTCTTTTTCAGATTGCTCGATTAAATCTTCTTTTTGAGTAATGTTGCCGGAGATGTCCTTGAGCATTTCCTCATAATATTCGATCTGAGATTGTATGTGGGTTCGTTTACTCTCCAGTTCGATTTTTGCCATATGTACGCGATTGACTTCGGCTTCAGCGGCGGAAGCGGCGGCCTCAAGTTCGGACGACTTTTGCTTTTTATCCTGTACCAGCGAAGTAATATTCTCTTTTTCTTTATCAAGCTGGTTAAAATCGAGCGCCAATGTATACTGGCGACGTTTCAATTGCTCAAGCTTTTCAGATATTAGATTCACTTGCTGGTCAATGCTGGTAATGATTTCCTCGGCGGCATTGATTTTGAATTGTTCCTCTTTCAGCCTCGAAATTAATTCAGAAAGATTATCTTTATCTTCCGCAAGATTGTTATTCAATCGCGAAATAGTCTGGCGGCTTTCACCGACGGACAACGTTACTTCCGCCTGTTTGTTGCGTATCTGGCGCGTACGATTTTCCAGCTCTTTCAGCTTTTTATCCAGCGCCTCAATCTCATCTTTTCTTCCGATAAGAGACATCTCTTCCGATACGCCTCCGGAAATATATCCATCATTGGTAAACACCTGGCCGCTAACCGTAACGATTCGGTATCCATCGGGCATTTTATCGAGCATTTCCTGGGCGGCAATCCCATCCTCGCAAATTACCGTTCTTCCCAGAAGAGCACCGGGTACGCCGCCATATCGCTCATCGCATTTCACGAGATTGTCGGCCCAGTCAATGATTTTATCATCGGCAGTTAATTCGGGACGCGTCCCCGAGTCCTTCAATCTCTGCGTCATCAGGAAGGTCGCTTTGCCCGCCTTCTTTTCGCGCAAATATGAAATCGCTTCCTGAGCGGTTTCATAATCAGAGCATAAAATATACTGAGCCATTTCTCCCAGCGCGGCGTCGATAGCGGCCCTATATCGCGGTTGAGGGTGAATATAATCAGCGACCGTACCGGTAATATCGAGCCAGCGTCCGGCAACCTCAAAGATCGCCACGACACCTCCGGCGAAACCCTCATAATGCTCGATCATTTCAGTCATTAGTTTTTTGCGGGCCTGAGTGGCTTCAAAGTTCGAGGATGCCTCGGCCAGATGATCTCGCAGACGGTCGGCGGAATCTATCGTTTGCTCCAGCGATTTTTCTTCTCTTTCGATATTTTGTTCATCAGATTCAATTTCAGTTCGCACCGCCTCAATTCTACTCTGAGTAGAGGCGATTTCTTCCCGGCGATGTTTTTTCTCTCCGATAAGATTGTTTTTCTTTTCGCTGTTTCTTTCGAGTTCTTTGTTTAACTCATCGATTTGCTGTTCGATATTGGCCGAATCCGCTTTTCCCGAGGACAAACGTCCCTCAATATTAACCAGCATGGTATTATCGTCTTCGGCGAACGATCTGTATCTCAGGTATTCCTCATCCGCCTGTTTCTGGATTGCCGTCGCCTTTTCCAATTCGGAAGAGAGGTTATTTAATTCGCTTTCATGATTTTGAAGGTCGGTCAGGGCTTTCGCTTTTTCTTTGCGAATGACATCGCTTCTCTTTTGCAGTCCTTCGATATCACTTCGGTTTTGCAGAACTGATTTTTCCAGATTTTCTTTCTTCTCGCGCTTGACCGAAATTTCAGTTTCCAGTTGATGCGCCTTTTCCGACAAATTAAATACCTCTCCGCCGATTTCGGACAACTCCGACTCGAGTTCGGTCAGCATCGTATGCCGGTTTTCAATATCCGCGAACTGGCCGTCAAGCTTCGCTTCAATCCCCATTTTTTTATCGCTGAGGGTTTTGATACGAACCGCCAATTCTTTGCTCTTATCCGTTAATTGATCAAAGCGTGATTTGGCATTATAGAGATCCCATCCCTTCAATTCTTCAGAGACTTCTTTATATCGCCGGGCTTTATTAACCTGACGTTTTAGCGATCGTACTCGAGTAGTAACTTCGGATAAAATATCCTGCAGGCGAACAAGATCCTGCTCCGTCGCGGCCAGTTTGCGTTCAGCCGCTCTTTTGCGATGCTTGTAGCGTGTAATACCTGCCGCCTCCTCGAATAAAAATCGACGTTCCTCGGTTTTATCCGAGAGGATGGCGTCAACCATTTCCTGCTGAATGATAGCATAGGCGTGAGCCCCGATACCGGTATCAGCGAAGAGATCGGTGATATCTTTTAAGCGGCAGGGAGTCTTGTTGATTAAATATTCGGATTCACCCGATCTGAATAAACGGCGTGTTACCAATATCTCGCTGTATTCAGTCGGCAGCATGCCGTCTTTATTTTCGATTTGCAGCGATACTTCAGCCATCCCAAGCGGTTTCAAAGCGCGCGTGCCGGCAAAAATGACTTCCTCCATTTTCGTTCCGCGCAGAAGGGATGTCTTTTGCTCGCCCAAAACCCACCTCAAGGCATCTAATAAATTCGATTTACCGCATCCATTGGGGCCAACGATTGAGGTCATTCCCCGGTTGAATAAAAACTGCGTTTTTTCGGGAAATGACTTAAAACCGACTAATTCCAATTTCTTTAAATGCACAATTACTCCTTACTGACTTTACTAATCGGTTGAGGGGTTTTGGTTAGATTGGCGACGACTTCAAGTATCGAATGATATATTAAACGGCGATCTCTCAAATACTTGGTTTTTACTTCCAGATTCAAATAAGGCAATCCCAGCCGCCCATTGGCCCCAAATCGGATCGCCCGCGGAAATCCGAGAAGTATCTTAGCCGCAAAACGATTTTCCTCAAGATTGGTTTCGAAAATGTAATCAAAATTATAACTTCCTAACTTTTCGATAAACGAAGCGGAGGGCAGATTACACCAGTTGGTATCCGATTTTCCGGGGGAGAGAATATTAAATCCTTTGGAAGGAAAAATAGATTGGACCTGGGTATCAGGACTGGCCAGAAGATGAACGTTTTTATCTCCAAAATAAGCCTGAATCTCGGGCAATACTTGTTTTACAATCATCAAATCGCGTTGAATTGCAGGCAGTAAAACCAATAGCGATTTGTCCCGAATGTCAAGCGGCAACGATAACGGACGTAATATTGTTTGGGATGAGGCGCGAGCCAGACTTAATTTCGAAGCTAAAGATTTAATTCCCATCCAATTCCCCCGGCGCCCCGCTATCAGCGGAGTTAATAGTTGAAGTAGGATTGATTGGGGAAATATTCGTATCGGGTCGAACCGCGTTTAGAATAGATTCAGTCTCTGACTCGTCGGGATAAAATTCCTCAAAATTCGTTTGATTTATTTCCAGATTGGGTATCGTACGCGGTTCCGGAGACAAAGGCGCCAGACGTTTTCCATTAATTGACAATTCAACGGCGGTCGAAATTCCCAGAGTCATCCGATATCGATATTTGGCTTCCCAGTTCCGAACCTCGCCAGCTTTCAATTCCCTATTCAATACGGTATCGCCATCCATAATTACCAGCGTCCAGACATCCTGAATCGCCCGCATTCGCAAATTAAGAGGCGGAGGTTGAGCATAAGGAGTAGCGTTTATGTTTTGGGCAATTGGCGATTTCTCCGATTCAACTTCCGGATCGGCGACGGCCGGTAATTCCGAATGATTTACTTCTTGCTCCGGCTCGGATGATTTTACATAAACGAAATTATAAATTAAAAAGACCGCGAATACAGAGATGATTATTACAACGAGCCAAATCAAAGTACGCCCGAACTTTTTCATATCATTGGTGGTAGTATCTTGTAATAGGGTACCGTTTTGCCTGATAGTATTGTTTTTTTGACCCATTGTATTTGATCTTGTCAAATCGACGTCTTGAATTTCATCTATAACATCCGGATCAAGACCCAGGTTTTGAGCATAACTACGGGCGAACAGAGTAAAATAGGCGGGGGAGGGAAGCAATTCAAAATTCCCTTCTTCGATAGCCCGCAAATGCTTTTCCATAATTTTGGTCGCTTCGGCGATATCTTCAAGCGCCTTATTTTGTTCTTTGCGGGCCGCTTTGAGAACTTCACCTATTTTTTTATAAGACTCAGACATACGGCTCCATAAACCTTTTGGCCATTTTCTCAAGTGTGACCAAGGGCAGACCGATAACATTATCAATATTTCCCTTAACCGTGTCAACCAAAAAACGCCCCATCCCTTGTATTCCGTAGGCTCCGGCCTTGTCCATCGGTTCTCCGGTAGCGATATATTCGAGCAATTTTTCATCGTCCCAGTTATTAAAGGTCACGAGGCTTTCTTCGACACCGTTATAGCAATTTTCGGTACGCCCATCCAATAATGCCAGACCGGTAAAAACGGAGTGCGTCTGGCCGGATAGTATTTTTAATATCCTGAGGGCATCGTTTTTATCTTTCGGTTTGGTGAGAATTTGATTCTGGTAAACCACAATAGTATCACAACTTAGATAGGCACGATTAGATTTATGATCGAGGGATAAGACTTTTTGGCAGGCCAGATCAACGGCAAGTTCTTCCGGGATCATTGCGGAATCTATTTTTTCTTTAATCTCAGGAGGAAGAATAGAGAATATTAGCCCTAATTCGGTCAGGATTTGTTTTCGCCGGGGAGAACCGGAAGCCAGAACTAAATCAACGGTTTTACTCAATTGTCGCAGTTCAGGGCATATCGTCTTCGAGAACGAAGGTAACCGGACCGTCATTAATAATCTCCACTTCCATTTTAGATCTAAAACTTCCTGTCTCGACTTTTAACCCGGAGTTCGTCAGCAATTCAACAAATCTCTCATACATTTTCCGTGCCTCATCGGGAGGCATTGCTCCGGTAAAGCTGGGCCGGCGCCCTTTGCGAGTATCGCCGTATAAGGTAAATTGCGAAATTACAAGAAATTCTCCCTCGATATCCAAAATCGATTTATTCATTTTGCCCAAATCGTCTTCGAATATGCGCAGCTCGCTTACTTTTTTTGCCAACCGCGCGGCCGATTCGGTCTGGTCTCCAATTTTCAATCCCAATAAAATAACCAAACCGCGATTAATCCGCCCCTTTTCAAATCCCTGCGGATGTTCCTCATCGAATACCGTTACCAAGGCCCGACTTACTCGCTGTATCACTAATCTCATAATAGCTCGAAGGTATGATATTGGAAATAATCTGTCAACCCGCGATTTTACAGGCACAGAATAATTATCGGATTTGATGATTATTAATTTTTTATTCTTCCAAAAACGTTTTATGATTGCGCGGCGTTGATAATGTTATTTATTTTAACTGCCACGAGAATCGAAAGATATTGTATGACTTGGGAACAGACTGGCAAATCTTTTGTTAAATGGTTTGAAATGATGGAGATAAAAAATAGTAAGGAGGATATATGTCTCAACCTGTTCACGTAACCGATGATTCATTTGAAGCTGAAGTTAAAAAATCTGATATTCCGGTTCTGGTCGATTTCTGGGCGGCCTGGTGCGGACCCTGCAAAATGATTGCGCCGATTTTGGATGAAATAGCCGGCAAGTACGACGGCAAAATAAAAATCGCGAAAATTGATGTTGACTCCAACCCAAAAACTCCGGCTTCATTTTCGATTATGTCGATTCCTGCTCTGCTATTTTTCAAAAATGGAGAAGTCGTCGATCAGGTTATCGGAGCCGTACCAAAAGCGCAATTAATGTCGAAAGTCGATAATGTTCTTTAAACGAAGGATAATTTGAGTATGAATGAATCATCTCAAAGCACTAATTGGGAAAATCCGAGTGCGGAGGAAATTAGGAATATTCTAACGTCATCGAGAACAATCGCAGTTGTCGGGTTGTCACCCAAACCGGAAAGACCGTCCTATGGAGTTGCCAATTACCTGATGAGCAACGGATACAGCGTAATACCGGTTAATCCCCGCAAGACCGAAATACTCGGGTGCAAATCGTATCCTGATCTGACGGCGATTGGGAAAAAAGTAGATATTGTCGATGTTTTTCGGCGGGCAGAGGCGACTCCTCCGATAGTGGAAGAAGCCATAAAAATCGGAGCCAAATATATATGGCTGCAGGAGGGGGTCGTTTCGGAAGAATCTTATAGGCTGGCAAAAGAAGCGGGTGTTACCATTGTTATGGATAAGTGTATTTTGAAAGAGCATCAACAAATAGGAATCTGAGATGGATATCACACAGATACTTCTTGTCGCGCTTTTCGTCGTGGTCTGGCTGGTCTTAGTCAGGTATGTTTTTCCCAAATTAGGGATACCGACCTGACATACTCCGGCCTGCAATGATAAGGCAGCCTCGGTTCCGGAGGAACCGGAAACAAACAAATCGCAAGCTGAATAAGAAATTGATTTTTGGATAATTTCTTTATTCTACGGCATAATTAAGCATCATTGAGTTAATTGCCGATAATTAGACAGATTATGAGAGCTTACGGAAACAATCCCGGATTTGGAAATATTCGTTTTGGTCCACAGCGTGGATTATCGCGCGGGGTCAAAATTCTACTCATTGCGAATGTTGCTATCTACATTCTTCAGATGCTGGTTGGCCGAGAGTTGATTGCTCTCCTGGGATTGACCCCGATCCGAGTACTTCAGGATTTATCTTTTTATCAACTCATAACTTATATGTTCCTGCATGGCGGTTTTTTTCATATTCTGATGAATATGTTTATTCTCTGGATGTTCGGGACCGAAATTGAATTAACCTGGGGCACAAAAAGATTTTATAAGTATTATTTCCTCTGCGGCATCGCCGGGGGAATTTTCACGGTAATGTTTATGCCTACCTCTCTGATACCGACTATCGGCGCTTCCGGAGCGATTTACGGCCTTTTGGTCGCCTACGCGGTCATGTTTCCCAATCGTAAAATTTATTTGTATTTTCTAATTCCGGTTAAAGTTAAATGGGCCGTTATTGCTTTTGTCGGTCTGGAATTTTTGGCGTCTTTCGACGCTACTTCCAGCGGGGTTGGACATCTGGCACATCTGGGCGGGGCCGTGATCGGATTTATTTATCTTAAACTTGACTGGCGAGTCAGGAATTTGTTTTATAAGTTGTCACCGTGGCGATTTTTCGCGAATTTGAAATTTAAGCGGAATAGTCGTAAGTTGGACAAAAATCGGGAAAAGGCCGAAGAAATAATGAAGAAAGTTGACCATATTCTCGATAAGATTAATGAGGTCGGAATAGAAAATATTTCGGAAGAAGAACGCCAGTTCCTTGATAATGCCAGTGATCTCTTATCCAAAAAGGAATAACGCCGTCAATGTCAAAGATTGTCCTTATAATTGAACCGTCGATAGCTGTTCGGGGCATAGCTGAGTCGTTGCTCCGTCAGGGCGGGCTGAATGTCATCTCCGTGGAAACGGCCGAAAACGCCAGGCAGGTTTTACAGGATAGTAAGATAGATTTGATTTTGATTTCTTCCGACGTTTGTGACAGCCAGGGACAACCCTTTTATGAAGCGATCGGTTCGATACCCGGAGGAAACTCCGTGCCGCTATTAGTGTTGCATGATGCCTCGAGCGGACAGACTCTTAATTTTCCCCAGGAAGTCATTATTAACAAGCCGTTTACTCCCCGCGATTTTATGTCTTCCGTCGTTGCCTTTACCGGTCAGGAAACGCAGATTCCGGGACAGGCTCCGTTTGATGGCAATGATATCGAGGACAATGTGATTGACGCGGCTTTGGGAATTGAAAAAATCGAGGTGGATGGATCCGAAGTAATCGGGAATGATACCGGAGTTTTTCGACTCCATAACAAAAAAGTTACCGAAGGATCAATGGTTGGCTTTGAATATAAAGAACAGGTAGATGATAGTACTATTACCACAAAAAAGAACGATAGCGTAAATATTCCGGTGAAGAACGTACAGCAACCGCAGGCAACCGGCCAATCTCCTTCACAGAAAAAACAACAGGAGGATACCCCTTCAGAACAAACTGAAGAGCGGCCTGAATTCCTCGGGACCGACAGCGCCAAATTAAGATCGCAAGCAGCCAACCAACTTTCCGAATCAAGTAAAATTGAAATTGTTACCGATCAATTCGGGATCACATCCCCTGAAAAACCTATGGAAACCGACAGCGATGATCACGACTATAACTGGTTTATAAATGAACTGAAAAATGAGGGCAAAGAAGGACCGAAGGCATCTACCGATGATAGCGGATCACTTAATATCGCGAAACCGGAAGAATCTTTAAGCCCGTCCGCTCCTGCGCCGGCTTCTCAACCGCCCCAGGCACAGGCGCCCCGGACTCATTCAATCCCGGTTGAACAGCCTCAAGCCACTCCCGCAGCAGCACAGCCGGAATTGAAAAAAGAAACCCCCATTAAATCGCAAAGTGAAGCGGTTGAAAAATTCATTTCCGAATTCAAAAAAGAAATGGAAAAGATTTCGACCGACGATGAACCGCGAATACCGGTGACCAATATTCCTCCCCGGGATACTACTTCTTCCAAATCCAAAGACAAAATCCAATGGGATGAAAATTTGGAAGATATCGCCGAACCAGAATTAAAAAATCTTTCCCGCGAACTTATAAAAGCGATTTCACAGCAGGTTGCCAACAAAATGGTAGCTCTTTTGGATGAAGAAAAAGTTTATCTTTTGCTACGGGAAGCTATTACCGATTTTATGAGGCAGCGGGGCAAATAGAATAATTTTTATTGAAAAATTATCGCTTTTTCTAAACTCTTTATCAATCCTAATAATTCATAAATTCGTATTTGATATTAACCGATTATCTGTGTATAATCTTCGGAACCGAAAAATAAAGCGGAAAGAATAATATGAAAGATAATTCGCCCAAAGATAAAAAAAATAATTTTCGAGGATTTTTCATTTTACTGTTGATGCTCGGAAGCGTTTCGGCCTTTGGGGCTCTCACCGATCTTGACAAACCCTGGGAAGATGAAGGAAATGTCATACAAATTTCCCCGATGCTATCTTATACCTCGGTTCAACCCGGAAAAGTATATCCAGCCGCGCTGATACTAGATATCGAACAAGGCTGGCATATAAATTCCGCATATCCTAAGCAGGTCTATTATATCGGCGCCGAATTAAAATTTGATACCGTTTCCGGATTGATACCGAGCGATATTAAATATCCCGAGGCGCACACGTTTCTACTTCTCGATGAAGAGATGTCCGTCTATGACGGCAAAACCGCCATTTATTTTAATATTCGGGTTGCTGATGACGCCCAATCGGGTAATATCTCATTGCCCTTGAAATTCAGATATCAACCGTGCGACAATAAAGTATGCCTGGCTCCCGAAACCAAAGAGATCGATTTTATTATTACCGTTGGGGACGAAGGGCAGCCGATTGCGTCCGAGATATTTGCGGGAATCGACATAGCGGAAATTCAATCGAATGAGCAATCCGATCAAATCCCGCAGGATGATTCCGAGTTGGCCAGAGTCATTGAAAAGTATGGTTTCTGGGGATATTTCATGGCCTTGGGATTGGCGTTCATTGCCGGATTGCTACTTTCATTTTCTCCCTGTACTTATCCGATGATTCCCATTACTGTTTCGATTTTCGCCGGTCAGGATCGAGGTGTTTTTCGCGGATTTATCATGTCTTTGTTTTACGTCGGATCGATGGCCATCATGTACGGCATAATGGGATTGATTGTTTCTCTGGTCGGGGGAGTGTTCGGAGCCTGGTTGGCTAATCCAATAGTCGTAGTCGCGATTGCGATTATTTTCGTAATCTTTTCGCTTTCCATGTTCGGCCTGTACGAACTGAATATACCCTCATCAATTCGCCAAAAGCTGGGTACGGCACAAAATAAAGGCGGAATCGCCGGGCCGATTATTCTTGGTATCGTAGCTGCTCTGGTCGTATCGCCCTGCGTCGGCCCCTTTGTAGCCGGGATATTATTATACATCGCCACCTACGGTTCGCCCCTCTTTGGATTTCTTACTTTATTCGTCTTTGCCATCGGACTCGGCACGCTTTATATCATTATAGGGACATTTTCATCATCGATAAGCAAATTACCCGGAGCCGGGGAATGGATGGATCAAATAAAAAGATTCTTCGGTTTTATTTTGCTTCTAATGGCTCTCTATTTTCTCAAAACTGTCATCTCACCGGAAGTTTCGGCAATTCTGGCCGGGCTGTTATTCCTTGCTTTGGCCGTTTTCGGAGGCGGGCTTGACCGTCTATCGCCTGAAAGCGGATTTTTCCTCAGACTCAAAAAATTTGTCGGCATTCTCGCCTTTATTGCCGGGCTATATTTTATAATCGGTTCGATGCTCTCTCAGGGTTTTATATTCCCGGCCGTATCGGAATGGATGCCCTCCATGAATTTGAGTTCATCGGCCGAAAAGCATCTCATTCCCTGGGAAACCGATTTGCAGCAGGGACTCGACCGCGCCAAAACCGAAGGCAAACCGGTTTTGATTGATACTTGGGCGACATGGTGCATCAACTGCCGCGTGCTGGAAAAGAAAACATTCAACAATCCCCAAGTAGCCGCTGAAGCCGAGAGATTCGTGCCTCTAAAGATTCAACTGGAAAAAGCTGATACCCCTATTACTAAAGATTTCATGGCTCGCTTTGGCCTCAAGCATTACTCACTTCCGACAACATTGCTTCTTGATTCTCACGGTAATGTTAAACGAGTCATGTACGGGGTAGTCGAGCCCGATGACATGATAGCCGAAATGCAAAAAATTCGATAAATGATCGTGATAAAAACGAAAATTCTCGATAAAATTATCTATCATCCGGACATAACCTCTTATGTCTATTGACATGCATCTAAGACACAATTATATTGATGCTACCTCACTGCTATATGGAGCTAATGATTTATGACGTCAAAAACGAATAATGATACGGCCCTTGTGATTTGCATTCAGGAAGTCAAGGAAGACGGTTCATCGATGAATCTGGGAAATCAGTTGACCCGCGATGAAATATCATTTTTGCATCAAGCCTTTGTCGCTGACAGCATCAATAATGCCCTGACGATTCCTGAAGTCGATATAAAGTTGTTTTATTCGCCTAAAGCCAAAACCGAAAAATCGGTGCAAACCATTATACAATATCTTAAAGGCAGATTAACCGGCGATAAAAAATCCATCCTCGTCGACGGCCGCATAGAAATATCCGCGCTGGACCCCGGACGATGGGGCGTTAAGATGGATGAATCGTTCGAGCGATGCTTCCAACAAGGTTATAGGAAAGTTCTTTTCATCGGAAGCCGCACTCCCACTCTGACGCATAACATGATTGAAAACGCCCTGCAGATTCTCGAAAATCACGATGTTGTCTTCGGGCCGACAGTAGAGGGTCGCTACTACATGGTTGGTTTTAAGGGGAGTTATCCGATACAATTGCATTCGTTTGACTGGAAAGCTCCAGATATATTTTCGCAAGTTTCAACGAGGCTGGATGAACTCGGTATCTCATGGCAGGAAACCGAAATTTGGTACGCCGTCGAACATCCCGAAGATATCGAGTACCTGGCTCGCGACATCAACCAATTTCGTCTCGTCGGCGATGAGGAAACAGCCCGGGAAACCGAAAGAGTTTTGGAGCGTATTCTCGAACGATTATCTTAGGAAAATATTATTAATGGTAGCGGTCATTAATAGGCCGCTTCTTTTTTTATGAGGTAGACATGGAACGCGAATTGCAAAAGTTAACATGGTCGCAAGTCAAGGCGCTTGTCCCTGAAAAAATAAACACCGTTTTAATTCCGGTCGGAACCGTCGAAGCTCACGGCGCCGCCGCCCTGGGTACCGATAATTTTATTCCCAAAGCGATTGCCATGTCCCAGGCCAAAAAATTGAACGCCCTGATCGCGCCGACTCTCAATTACGGCATCACCAAATCACTGTACCGCTATCCGGGTTCTTTTACCATCAGACCGGAAACATATAAGAATTTTATCGGTGAGATTATCGATTCTTTGGCCGACCATGATTTTAAATATATAATTTTCATCAACGGACACGGCGGTAATAATTCCATGCTCAAAGAAGCCGCCTATGAAAAGCATATCGATAGAAAAGTCGGTATCGCGGCTATTCATTGGTGGGAACTGACCGGCGATTTGAATCAGGAAATTTTCGGCGACGCCGGAGGCCACGCCGGCAACAACGAAACCGCCTGTGTGCAGGCAATAGATGAAGCTCTGGTCAACAAAGACGAATTTACAAAAGATATGGGCTTCCATATGAAACGCGGAGCCGATATCTATCCTGTGCCCGGATCAATTCTTTTATACGAAGAGAATCAAGGATATCCGACTTTTGACGCCGCGCAATCCAAAGAATACCTCGATAAAATGTCAGAAATCGTCGGCGATTTTATTGTGGATATTATAAATCGCTGGAATAATATGAAACTGTTCTAATAAAAAAATACTTGTATGTCGGAATCCCTGCGGTTCCGACATTGCGACAACCCGAGGGTTGTCGCTACACGGTGAGACAATCTCTAATTTCTATATGACAGCGTGAAATAAATCCTCTGAAAATCATCTTTAGCAATCGCGGTATTGTTGTCAATCACCGTATAGAAGGCATTCGGAGCAGTATAATTTCTCTCAAAACTACCCTTCACATACGCCGCTTCCAAAAGCAACACCTTATCAATTAGCCATCCGAATCCCAGTGTAAATCCCTTGCGGTCGCTTTCGATAAAGTCATCTTCGTATGCCAGAGGCTGTGAAAACAGTCCCGCGCGAAATGCCAAACCCCGCTTGGGTAATTCATATTCAACACCGCCCCGCAGATTTAAAACATCGCGGTAATAAAAATTCAGGCTATCGTTTTCGATTTCCATGCCTGGATTATCATCATACGAAAGCTGTGACCAATCTATATATTCTATCTCTCCCGTGAATCTCAGTTGGTTCATTCGATACGAAATTCCCGACCCGATTATGAACGGTCGCAATAAATCATATTCGATAACATCACGAATACCGTCCTCGTCGATATATGTTTGCTCGACCTGCCATTCCAGGGGAGATTCCACTACCAGCCCAAATGTAAAATTTTTGTTTGGACGCGCCAGCAGTCCGCCTTTCAGCGTTACGCCGATATAGCTATCTTCAAATCGATTGACATATCCGCCTGATTCACCGAGAGTTTCATCGACCCAGGTATAATCATAAGTAAACTTATCCTCACCGGAATAGACATTAAGCGAAGCGCCCACCGAAAGGCGCGGCGTCAAATCAATACCGGCTCCCGCCGAATATAAATAGATACAGCCGTCTTCAAATTCTTCGGCTTTGTCTTCCACGAGAGCATTATCGGCAATGCGGACGTCCCGAACGTGAAACAGAGCCGTTCTGTCAAACGACATCACCCGGTTAACGCCAAATGCCACCACCATCGAACCGCGATAAGTCGGCACCGGAATTGTCAGATTCACCGAACCGAATCGGGTTTTGGTCATATCCGCTGACGCCTTATTTAATATAGAACGAAACGCGGTCGGGTCGTACCGTCCCGATTTCATCGATGTCTCATTGGAAAAGTTTTCATGCGACATACCCAGTTGAAACTCAATCCGAGGTATCCTCGCCAGCGCCGCCGGGTTATAATATAAAGCCGAGCCGTCGATAGTATTGGCAATCCCGGCTCCTCCCATCGCCATCTGTTTGGCACCGTATCCAAAGAAATTCCCGGCCGTGACTTCTTCGAATATGCTTAAATCCTGTGCTGTCAGGGGAGAGGCAAAAATTATCAGAACGCATAAACTTATTATCTTTTTCATGGCTTGCCTTTCCGGGATTTTTTCTTAGTCGTATCTTTTTTCTTGTCATCCGATTTCTTGGTGTCATCGCCTGATTTTTTATTGGGATCGCTCTGAGGAGCCGTTCTCTCATTTGATTGGCGAGTAGATTTACTCTCAGTCGAGCCGCTACCGTCTTTTGAGCGCGTCTCCGATCCTGTTGTGGGCCGCGAAGTCGCGGTGCCGGTGCCGTCAATTATCTGCTGACCGCCCATCGTTCCGCCTGGGTAATATATCCCCGATCCGTCGGTCGAGATATATCCGCCGCCGAAAGCGTGGGGAGGAGCCGCCGGAGTCGGATGCGCTTCCCGCTTATCGAATTTCGAGCCGCGCGACGTTTCAGCGTACTCGCCATTTATATATGGATAATCGTAAAAATCCCACCACCATGGATATGCGTAGTAATATCCGTATTTTTCATATTCCCACCAGAAATCAGGATAGGGAGAAAAATAATATCCGTACGGATATTCCTGATAATCGGCATGGCAGCGGGTGCAGTCGGAAACCTGTGTGGCGGTGTAACCGCTTTCATCCTCAGGATGTTTGAGAACCGTATAACATCCCGGGACGATTATCGCGGCCGCGACCGTGAGGAACACAAGGAGGCGCAAAAGCTGTCTCATAAACCCTCCTGAAAAACTATCTCCCCTCTAAAAATGTTCTACATACGTTACGCGCAATCCTCGCCAAATATCAGACGCGTCTTTGCGGTTGTTGTTCAAATTCTTCAGCAAAAACTCCATGACCAAATTATCGGCGTACAGCCATTGAAGTGCAAAATTGAGATATCCTTTGCCTTTTCCGAAACTAACCAGATCCTTATCATCGTTAAATCCGAAATCATACTCGAGCACAATCCCGACATCCTTGTTCAACCGCGTGTCGAGCCCGACAAAGAAATCCATATTCTCGTCATTGTCATCCTGCTCCATCGAATAATTAACTCCGCCGTGAATGCCCATTTGCCAGGTTTGCACCGGGTAATTTTTGCTCCCCACGAGGTAGAATCCTTTTGATTTGAAAGCGTACCTCTGCAAACCATCATCGAACGAGCCGAATCCCTGCGAAGTGAACCCGGCCGCGATTGCCGGATAAACCAAACCTTCGTCAACCAGCGACAGTTTAACATTGAATTCAATCCGTGGATTCCAATTCGGTTGCGATTCGGCCAGGATGCCTTCGGCGCCGTAGCTGATTCCCAGCGTCAGGCGGTTTGACAGGCCGATATTAGTCCCGGTCAGTATTCCGCCATTGGGGTAAGCCCGCATGATTACGTTAAATGAAGCCCGCCGGAGCGTTCCGGCCGTGGGGCAGTCAACCAGCATTGTCGGCTGCCAGGTATAAATGCTGACCGCCGGTAACTCATCGCTATCGTTATACTGCGCCGCCACCGGCAAAGTCAGAAGCGAAGATACGAGAAGGGCAAGAAAGGTTGAAACAAACAGCCTTGTAATCACGTTACCTCCCTGATATTTATTGTATTCCAACATAAATGATAGCTGCCTGCCTCTTTCAAATCAATTAAAAACATTTCACCATTATCGGTTTGCAAGCCGTATGCCGATAGTGCTATCTTATGTTATTATATGCCGTTATCAATTATTGGACGAAATTTTCCGGCCAAAAGTGCACACAAATCATTCGCCTTTGTCTTGACTATGCACATTTTCAGGTCACAATTCAGCACCGCACCGGCTTTCAAATTCGTAGCGACAACTATCGAGTTGTCGTAATGTCGAAACCGCGGGGGTTTCGACATTATGTTCTGATATAAAAATGGGTTTGTTTCCTCAGATTAACGTTTTGGGTCATATCAAGTCGGTGGTGATTCCGACAGGCAGGGGCCTGTTTAATTTGTCAATCCAGCGAACGTTGGAATTTATAAGAGTTATCCACATTTGCATTTTACAAAATTCCTTGTAATGGTAAACAACAGTTAAGTTTGCAGCGAATTGGGTTCGTTTTGTCCTTTTTCGTACTTCGTAAAAGCCTTCTCCCGGCTTTAAATATTCGTCGCTCCCATTCTAATGATGCGGATGATTTCGGAAATAGCGTTGGATTGGTTGGATAATTGTGGAGGCTCCATGCGGGAACCCACCGCAACAAGTTGCAGTGGGCCACCGGGCATTCTATAGAGGTGGATGATTTCGGAAATTGCGGTGGATTGGTTGGATAATTGTGGATGCTCTTTGCGGGAATCCACCGCAGCAAAGCTGGGATGGGCCACCGGTCCAATACCTTTTTCAACAAACCCTAAAATGGCGGGCCACCCACTTTTTTTATAAAACCAATCGCATATATTATTCCGTCAGCATCGTCGCTAAGGATTTCAATATAAACCTTACCATATGAAGATATACCGATAGGATATAAATAACGCGCTGGAGATGCATATCTCTTTAGAGTAACTACAACGTTAGACGCCCTAATATTGTATGGCCTATAATTAATATCCGGTAATCGTATTTTAATTCCTGATGCAGAAATTTCGAGTATCTTAGCCTTATCCCAATGGAATTCAAATTCAGAGCTCAAATGGCTTTCTTTTGGAATAACCAACCGGACGTGATCCGATGCAAATAGAATATACCCTTCCGGATATTTTGCAATAAGACTGCTATATGATATCCTATCAATACGCTCCATTTTTCTTAATAACGATAAAGCTTTGTCTTGTTTCTCCTTTGTCGGACCAGTGTAGTAATTGTATGCAAAAATCACTAACGTTATTAATATACCTATAACGAAATGCCAGGTACCATTTTTATACCAAGGCACTCCTTTAAACGTTCCTATGCTATGGATATAGCAGTACTCGGAATCAATCATGGCCGGTTTCTTGCATGGCCGGCTTTTTTTGGTTTTTTTCTTACATTTTTTCATTGTTTTTTTGCCCATCCAATATGGACTTGTGGCCCATTGTCCCGCGCTAGCAGGATAATGGGTTCCCGCCATCTCATCCAATAATACTCCGTTTATTTAATAATAGCAACATCAAATCCCCGCTAAGGCGGGGATGGCAGGAGCCTAAGGGCTCCTTCCCTTGTATCTTAAATCCGGATAGTTATTATATTAGAGCGGATCGGGATGAAACTGATCCTTCCCTGAGGTTTTAAAACCTGTTTTGTAGATAAGTTCTCCCGATCCGTTCACAGGATTGCCAGA